>CAZWNR010000052.1:0-13077 GCA_964635665.1 uncultured bacterium
CCATTTACATGGCCGCATCCGTCATCTGGCTTATTTGATGACACGCCCTAGGGTTCGTTAAGGAATTGGGCGATTAAATCCTTGGCAGGTTCTACCATCGCCCAGGTGCCATCTGCCTGACGGCGCATGGCGGCAAAGGCCACGATGGATCCTCGGCCAATCCAATCGCCCTGGCGACGATCTCCGACCTGGGCTTGGGTGACGCCACACAGCCGAAACAGATAGGCGGGCACATCGGGACTAGATACCACAAGGCAGCGATCTTCATTACCCGCCGCCCGCTGTACCTGGCCATCGAAGGGCATATAGAGACGATTGCCGCCGAGGTCGATAGTCACATCTCCTAGGCCACTGTGCACCTCGTAGCCCGCTAATTTATCACCGGGCTGCAAGGCCCAGTCTTGGTAGAGATTCAAGGTGCGTGGGGGGAGGGATGAGGAGGGATCGCTGCATCCTAGGCTAGCTGCCACCACACTCAACCCTACACTCAACCCCAAACTCCACCGCCAGGGCCACCGCCAGACCCACTCCATGGCACGCTCCAGTAATACTTGTGTACTCCAGTATTCCAGTTTAGCGAGGGGCAGAGGATAAAGCATCCGTATTCCCTAAAGCCATAGGGTATGGAATAGTGCAGGTCTATGGGCAGGTTGGGTGAGGCCATCGGTGGAGGGCTAGGAGGCTCGTCCCTAGGGTGTCTTTAGCAGAAAAACTCGGCATAGGTGGGCGGGGCTAGATCGGGGAGAAAGCCTTGCCCGTAGGCTCGCTGGATATTCTCAAAGGTCATCACGGATTGGGGGACATCGTTGGCTAGCAGGGTTTGGTTGAGCAGTAGCAGGCGATCATAGCGGTTGAGGGCTTCGCCCCACTCGTGGCTACACACCACCAGGGTTTTGCCCTGGGCTTTGAGTTCGGCAAAAATGCCTAGCATCAGGGCTTCGGTTTTCTTGTCAATGCCGGTGAAGGGCTCGTCTAGCAGAAGCAGATCCGCATCCTGGGCGAGGGCGCGGGCCAAAAACACCCGCTGCTGCTGCCCCCCAGAGAGTTCGCCAATGGGCCGATCCGCCAGGTGGAGCATATCGACCCGCTCTAGGGCCACGGTTACCCGCTGCTTGGCCTGGGCATTGGGGGATTTCAGCCAGCCAGCCAGGGCCGATTGGGCCATCAGGGCCACATTCCAGGCGGTAATGGGGTAGTCCCAATCAATGCGCGAACGCTGGGGCAAATAGGCTACGGCCCGCCGCCGCCGCCGCAGGGGCATCCCCTGGAACATCACCTGTCCCTGGTAGGGGATAAGGCCGAGGATTGCCTTGATAAAGGTACTTTTCCCTGCTCCATTGGGCCCCACTAGCCCCACCAACTCCCCAGGGGCTAGAGCCACAGACACTTCCCTCAGGGCTAATACCCCTCGATAGTGGACGGATAGGTCTTGTACCTCTAGCATCATTGCCATAATCGCCAAAATGATAACCGTTATCACTATCATACTCGTCCTAGGGAAACTCGTCTCAGAGGAGGTTTGAAAAGCCGAAGTGTGTCCCAAGCTATACCGATAAGGTCAGCCTCAACCGTCAAAAATTCCTTAGATTTAGACCGATTTAACGATCCAACGCACCTGAAGCAACCCTTTTCAAACGCCCTCTCAGACAGCCCCGGATCGGGGGTGGTGTCCAAAGCTCTGTTCTGCGGGGGATGCCCTGAATCCTATCTATACCAATGATTAATAAATTCAGTGCGGAGGAAAAAGCGTCACACTAGATGATAGGAAAACTACGGAACCCCGCCATAATGCTAAAGAATGTAGCCCTTGATCGGTGCTGGCGACAGCTCGACCCCTTGGCAGACTGCCTCTGTCATCTTCCCTAATCGCCTTCCGTTTCCACGCAGAGGATAGATCCCGCTGCCATGCCCACTCCCGCATCTACCTGGCCCTTTGCTATGTCCTTGTTTCAGCTTTTTCTTGGCGGTTTGGGCATGGTTAGCTTGGGCTATGGGGCGTTATGCGGATGGCTATGGCTGATTCAGCGCCGGATGATGTATCTGCCGACGCCCTTGGAGGCCGTCACCCCAGCAGATTGGGGGATTTCCTACCAAGAGGTTTGGATTCCGGTGTTGAGCCAAGGTCAAAGGGGGCAACTGCACGGCTGGTGGATGCCCACAGGAGACGATCCTGGGCTAACGGTCTTATACCTACACGGTAACTCGGGTAATATCTCCAACAACATCGGCCCGGTGCAGCGTCTCCACGCCCTAGGGCTCTCCGTTCTGACCTTTGATTACCGGGGCTATGGCAGCAGTTCTGGCCCATTTCCCTCCGAGGCCCGCCTATACGAAGATGCCGCTGCCGCCTACCAATTCCTCATCCACAACAAAAAGGTTTCTCCCCATCATCTGGTTCTCTATGGGCACTCCTTGGGCGGTGCCATTGCTATCGATCTAGCCTGCCGATACCCTGATCTGGCGGCTCTGGTGGTGGAGGGATCCTTTACCTCTATGGGCGACATGGCCGAACGTTCCGCCTACAATCCTTGGTTTCCGGTGCGGTGGATTTTGACCCAGCAGTTTGAGTCCCTAGCGAAGGCCAGTCACCTGTCCCTGCCAACCCTCTATATCCACGGCTTAGCCGATGCCTCGGTGCCCGCCACCATGGGCCAAGCCCTCTACCACGCCACCCCTGCCCCCAAGGATCTCTGGCTGGTGCCCAACGCCGATCACAACGACCTGATCACCCAAACGGGGGCCGACTTTGATTGCCACCTGCGCCAGTTTATCCAACACCACATTCTGACCATTCCAGCCCAGCCATAATCGGTACCTCCAGGCTCAACCACCCAGATGCACCGATGTTGAGGTCTTATCACTGCCCCAATCGGAATCCTATACCCCACCTTCTAGTCGACCCTAGAGATCGGTCAGGCCATCAGGGAGGAGCTAGGCTTCGCCAGATACCTGGAGGTCATGGAAGTAAAGTTTGATCAACAGACCGCAACCGATGAGTTTTAAGGCTTCCAGGCCAAAGTACAGCAGGTGCAGTTGGTTCATACCCTCAGGTAGAGCGGCAGCGGTTTCAAAGGCGTTGAGGGATACCCCCAGGGCACCCATGGCGGGGGTTAGGGCGTAGGTAAACACCAAGACGATGGCCAGTAGCCCCATGGCCAACTCAATGGCCCAACGGCTCCGAATACCGCTATCCATGACCGTCTGATCGGTGCGGCCCTGGTGGGCAACCAGGAGCCCGGTCAAAAGGAGTGCGCCACACACCAACTCTAGGCGGTTAAAGACCCAGAACAGGGAATACCCGGCGGTGCCAAAATCAGGCTGGCTCATCATACCGGTGACGAATAAGCCGGGCATGACCACAAAATCCATTAGCAAACTGGCGCTAAACCAAAACATCAGGGAAAACAGAACGACCCCGAACCAATTGATCGATTTCAAGCTGGGGTTTGATAGCGTACTCATGGCGGTTTGACCTACAAAACGTATGGATAGAAAAGCCCAAGGCGTAGCGTTTTGGGCCGTTGGTTATCGATGTCTTCAGCCTATCGAACTTTGGGGTGCTCGGCTGTGAACTATCGTTGCGAGAGGATTACTCTCAAGCCCGCTCGACACCCTAGGGGATGGGTCTAAGGGCCATGGCATCTAGATTTCAGACCGTCTAACAACCAATTAAGCCCAGTTGCAGCGTTGATGAAAATTCAACTTCCTTGATAAAACGATACCTGCTCTGCCTGGGGCTACAGTGGGAAGGGTAAATCGTAAATAATTGGCGGCTATGATTACGCACATTGTGTTGGACATGGGTGGGGTGCTAGTGGAATTGCAGTGGCGGGAACGAATGGAGGCACTCCTGAATCGTTCTCTGCCGCTGCCAGAACTACATCACCTCTGGGTAACGGCCACCAGTACCGTCGATTTTGAATCGGGCCGCACAGATTTTGACCAGTTTACGGCGGCCTTTTTGCAGGAGTTTGACCTGGACTTAGATCCAGCCCTGTTTCAGCGGGAGTTTCTGGAACTAGTGCAGACTCCTATGCCCCGGTGTCAGGAGGTTTTACAGGATCTCAAGGCCCGCTTTCATCTGTCCCTGCTATCTAATACCAATCCTGCCCACCACCACAAACTTAGCCAGCACTACGACTTTTTTAGCGACTTTGATCAGCTTTTTCTGTCCTACCAATTGGGCCAAATGAAGCCCAGTCCCCAAATCTTTGATTACGTGATTACACACCTCAAAACCAACGCCAACACCATCGCTTTTTTCGACGACGGTACTCGCAACGTAGAGGCGGCTAAGGCATCAGGAATCCACGCCTTTCGCGTAGATTCCCCCGATGAGGTTTGGGCCATTGCCAAGGAATTTTAGGGAGGATTTCGGGCTTGTTGGGTTCTGCTATCGCGCCACCCAATCTACAGGAAATCAATGCTTTTCAGCGTTGTGTCAGTCAGCTAGGGCTTACCCTTAGGTATCCATTACCCAGTTGACTGACACAACTTGCCAAAACCTAGATCCGTTAAAGGGTCAGGTGCTCTGCCCCTGACATGATTTCGATGCCCTAGGGCGCGGTTGCTGTGCCCGATGCAGACTCTTTTGCCAGTCAACCTCTGTCAGTTATAGCGGGTTGTTTTCGGCCTCGCTGGGCGCGGTGCTAGCGGGGGCGTTTTCCAGTTCCTCCGCCAGCAGGTTGCGGTAGATCCGGGGCAAGCGAGCTGTCATGCTGTTGGATTCGATGCCGTAGCCGAGGCTCGTCCAGGTGCCAGATAGGCGGCGCAGCACCTCATCTAGGCGATCCTCGCGCAGGGCGGTGGCCAGGTCAAACCCCCAGGCGTTGTCGTCCTTCAGCCATTGGTACACCACCAAATCCTGGGACTCTGGATCAAAGCTATACTCCCCCCACATCTCGTACCAGGCAGGCGGGCGGGGATGGTATTTTTCGGCCTTTTCCTCCCAGGTTTGGGTGAGAAACTGGTATCGCCCAGCGGCGGTAGTGCAGTCTCCGGTATTGGGCCCAGCGGTGATGGGGACACAGATATTGGGGTGGCGATTTCCAGGGGTAAAGGATTCTCCCCCGTAGAGAACCGTATAGGGATAACTTGTGTTTGACTCGGCGGCGGAAATGGTGCGCATTAAGGCCCGGATGTAAGGATCGCCCCCTTCCATGGCCAGGGGTTCGGGATGGCTGACCCACACCACCTCCTGAATTTCACGCAGGGATGGTGTAGGAATCGCTCGCCACCCCAGCCCGCCCAGTAAAACCAGAAACAACAGCGTCATCGTGACCGATCTCTGTTGACGTTTTTTGCGGCGTCGCACTCGACGACGGGGCAGAGGCTGGGGCGGGGTACCGTGGGATGAGAGAGGGGTCACAGGGAAACAGCTACGGAACGAAACACCGCTAATACTAGCGCATTGGGAAAAGCCCGTGCGCATCTAGAAGGACGCTGGGGCCTAACATAGTTTTTAGGTCTTCTTGCCCCGCATCACCGATCAAACCATGGGTATTCTGATGCTTTCACTGCGTTCTCTTAACCCTTTCCCTCGCCTCGCCATTCTGCGGTCTGTCCTCAGGGTGGGGCTGCTGCTCGTGTTGTGGGGCGGGCTTTGGGGATGTGCCCTGGTGAATCCTGGGCCGCCTCGGGCGGTGGTGGCAGAGGCTGTGGCTCAAAAGGTGGCCCAAACCCAATCCGCCCTTCAGCAGTCCTTGAACCTGCCCGAAGAGGCCCAGGATTTTCCCCAGGCTAGCGGCATCCATGTCACTGGCCATCGGTGGATCACCCTTCGAAACCAACCCACAGTGAAGATAGATGGCACCTACCACCTCAAGGGCGGTGGTTTAGGCTGGGGGCAGCAGCGCCAAAATCGCCCCTTTAGCCTTTATCTACGCCGTGCAGGGGAAGATCAATGGATCATTGTGGAACCGGAGGCCTAGGGGTCTAATTTATGATGCGGCTTCTTTGGAATGCGGCGTCACAGCCCCCACCGACTGGGCTTGTGTCTGAGGAACGGCCCCAGGCAAAATAGCTCGTAATTTAGATACGCTTCCCCATGGGGGCGCAAGCGTCCTAGCCCAGATCAACATCTTCGTAGAGGGCAGCCAACGGCGCTGAGAACGTTAGGCTGGCCAAGGTGAACTCACCGTCGGTGTGGTAGCGCAGCACCCAAAGCCCAGCTTCGTTGCGCTGGAAACATTCTACCCGTTGATGGCGAGTGTTGATAAGCACATATTCTTCCAGGGTTTCCAAACTTTGGTAATCGGCAAACTTATCCCCTCGGTCAAAGGCTTCGGTGGAATCGGAGAGCACTTCGATAATTAACTTGGGAAAGCATTTATAGGCATCATTTCCCCGATCTCGCTCATCGCAAGTCACCATCACATCGGGATAGTAAAAACAGTTACGGGCTTCGATGCGGGCCTTCATATCGGCAATATAAACCCGACAGCCGCTACCCCGCACATGGCTACGCAATAAGGCCGCTAGGTTAACGGTAATGGTGACATGGGCATCACTGGCCCCTGCCATGGCGTAGGCTTTGCCGTCGATATACTCATGTTTGATGGAAATGGTGGCCTCCAGATCCAGGTATTCTTGGGCGGTGAGCGAAGGCTGGGGAGAGGCAACCATGGGCATATTTACCAACTCTGCGGTTGAAACGAATCATTATTCAGCATGACCACACCATCTACCGGTGGATTTCTCAGGCCTTTACCTTCATAGTAGCTGAGTCTCCATATCTCAGAGTTCCGAAATGGTGCTGACACACGACCCTAAAACCCACGGCAAAACCCTGGGATTTTTTTAATTATGCGATGTAATTATGCGATTTGTTCGGGCAAAACGTAGAGGAAGACTTCTAGTTTACTGAGGGCATCAGCGACCTGTTGGGCCGCAGCTTCTGGGGTGACAGGTTCTAGGGTAATGAAGTTAAGGGGATGGGTTTGCTGCCAGAAATTAACCAGAGCGGCAAAGGGTTGAGGGCCATTCCACAGTTGCAATAGTAAGGCGGCCACGTCGTGACTGATCGTGACAGGACTGAGGGTTGGCAAGCTTAAAAAGGTGCTGATAGTAAATGATCCATTTTGTTGAATGGCTTCTAAGGCAGCTTTTTGGAAGGCTTCAGTTCTCAGTTGGGGATGCAGTGTTACCTGTGCTCTCAGCCAATCGTCTAGTGTCCATTCGGCTACGGGGAGGGGGTCTGGGCTTTTGCGAGGATGGGTACACCAAAAATCAATAAGCCGATGGACTGGGTTCAGCAGTTCATAAATGGTTAGCATCGTTTCTGGCGTACTTTCTGATAAACCCATGGCCAAGTAGCTGGGCAAGTTATCAGGCTCCTTGAAGAGATCGGTAAGATTCCAGCGCCGCCACTCCACCATGCTGAGGAATTCTAAATTGGCTCGTCGTAGGCCATCAAACATATCGCTAATTCGGTAGCCCTTGTCTCCCTTTAGTAGTTGGTTCGCTAATAAAAACTCCTTATTTTCTTCTTGGCCAGGATCTTCTAGTTTTGGATTCCAGGTCATTTTCTTTAAGAAAACCTCTGGTTTTAGCTCCTTCATGATCTCAATCACGATAGGAATAGCCATTTCCTCAGCATCTTCTTCCATTAGACCCATTAGGCCAAAGAGTTCCTGAGCCTGGAAGAAGGTTTGACGCTGAAGGGAACTGTGCAGGTTTGTGCGAATGATTCCCTCTGGCTTGAGAACAGACTTAAATGCTGAAAGCCCCTGGGCAATATCATCAAAAAAATAGAGTGTTTCATCGCAGTTAATATAGTCAAACTGGATGCCAAGCTGGGCGATGTCCTCAATGGAAAGCACATAAAACGCTGCCAAATCTTGAAGACCGTGATAGGCAAATCGCTGCTGAGCAAGCTCAATGGAGTGGGGAGAAAGATCAACTCCAATAACCTGAGCGCCAGGATTGGCCTTGGCAAGGGCAAGGGCCTTATAACCTGTGCCACAACCTGCGTCTAGAATCACCCTATTAGTCGCTTCAACCACACGGCGTTTTTGCAGGTAATAGGGAGTTGCTAAGTTTAAGACAAATAGCTCATTACTCACCTCCCTAGGATCTTTTTCGATGGGATAGCGGGGATAGGGGCCAAAATCGAACTGCCGCCGCATCCGCTCTAAAAATGCTGCTTGGGATTCTGAGGAAGAGTTGGTCATTGTCTAAAGGTATCGTCAACATGACCCTATTGTATTCACGAACTCCAAAGCTGAACTGCGATATTGTTCGAGATAAGGATACCGCGATTCCTCGGTCAGTGAGGTGCAAATTTAGATCTGAGATTCTTACGTAACAAGGGTTTCAGGATTTGTGCTATACCTCATGGGATCAAGAAACGCTGTAAGGATCCGGTTACCCAATTACACCATAACCGCTAGCCTGTTCTGGCAAATCTGATGGCAGAGGGAGACACGCCAGTTCCCAACTATTTCCCGACTGTGCCGTCATCAATAGTCCCTAATCGTTCCTTGCAGTAAATGTAGCGAGCCACCTCATCGGGTACTACCATCCCAGCTACGGCTCCTATGGCTTGCACGTCGGCATAGCGGGACCCCATAACCAGCTCGCCCAAAATGCGCCAGACTTCTTCGGCGGTCGTAGCCATGGTCGTAGGCTACTGTAAATTTCCCAGGTCTTTACCTCCATGGTAGCGGAGTCTCCAGATTCCAGGGTTCTGCAACAGTACCAATGTGCAACCACACAACCCACGGTAGACCTCTGGGATCTTTAACGAGGGGTACCCAATGTTGGGTTTCGTTTTGCGCCACCTAACCTACTAACTTTGCAATCTATTGACCCTAGAATTAGGTCATTTGTTCGGGCAAAACGTAGAGGAAGACTTCTAGTTTGCTGAGGGCATCAGCGACTTGTTGGGCAGCGACTTCTGGCGTAATCGGTGATAGGGTAATAAGGCTTACAGGATGGGTACACTGCCAAAAATTGACCAACGCTGTAAAAGGTTTTGGTCCATCCCAAAGCTGTAAGAGCAAAGCCGCCACATCATAGTTAATGGTTACGGGGCTCAGGGTTGGCAGACTTAAAAACTTGCTTACAACACATAACCCATTGGTTTGAATAGCGTCTAGGGCCTCTTTTTGGAAGGCTTCTGTGCGCAATTGGGGATGCAAGGTTACCTGAGCCTTAAGCCAATCGTTCAAAGTCCATTCAGCTACTGGTACGGCCTCTGTTCCTTGCCTGGGATGAGTACACCAAAAGTTTAACAATCGATGCACTGGATGCAAGAGTTCATAGATGGTTAAAGCAGTTTCTGGAGAACTATCGGCTAAACCCATAGCGAGATAGCTAGGCAGGTTGTCCGGCTCTTTAAATAAGTCAGAAACATTCCAGTACCGCCAATCCACCAAGCTAAGAAAACTTAAGTTGGCCCGGTTTAGAGCATCAAACATCTCAGAAATTCGATATCCTCTGTCCCCTTTCAAAAGGTGATTAGCCAGGACAATCTCCTTACTTTCCTCTGATTCTATGTCTTCAAAATGAGGTCGCCAAGCTCGACTTTTGAGCAGAACCTCCGGCTTTAGCTCCTTCATAATTTCCATCACAATTGGGAGGGCTATCTCCTCCGTACCGTCATCCATTAAACCCATTAAACGAAATAGCTCTTGGGCTTGAAAAAAGTCTTGACGCTGCAATTTTCCATGCAGGTTAGCTCGAATAATTCCCTCTGGCTTGAGAACGGTTGTTAGGGCAGATAATCCCTGACTAATATCGTCGAAGAAGTAGAGAGTTTCATCGCAGTTAATATAGTCAAACTGAAGGCTAAGTTGAGCAACGTCATCGATGGAAAGAACATAGAATTCTGCCCGATCTTGAAGGCCGTGATAGGCAAACCGCTGCTGGGCAAGCTCAATAGATCTAGGTGAGAGATCTATCCCAATGACCTTAGCCCCAGGGTTAGCCTTAGCGAGGGCGAGCGCCTTATATCCCGTGCCACATCCTGCATCCAAAATGAATCGACCTGCCGTGTCTACTACTCGGCCATGCCTCAGATAATAAGGAGTTACTAAATTCAGAATAAAAAGCTCATTTCCCTCCTCACTGGGCACGGTCTCAATGGGGTAGCGGGGATAGGGGCCAAAGTCGAACTGTCGCCGCATTCGCTCTAGAAAGTCGGCTTGGGATTCTGAGGAAGGAACGGTCATGGATTGAAGGATACTCAACGATGTCCTATTGTATGCATTCCCTCCTCAGTTGAGCCTTAATCCTGAATATCGTTAAGTATGATGGCAGCAAGTGAATGATGCCCTAGCCAAAGATCATTCTGGCTGTGGGAATTACTCTATCCTCATTGCGCTAGAAGCATTCCACCTGCTAGTAGCGAGTATTTAGGACATTCAGACAACGGTTAAACGTTTGAACGTTCTAACCTTTAAAGGGGCAATGTCTCCACTGGACTAGCTACGGCTATAGTTGGCACATATTCTACTAGGGTTTCCAGACTTCGGTAATCAGTAAACGGATCCCCCGGTCAAAGGCTTCGGTGAAATCGGAGAGAACCTTGATGAGTAATGAATGACTAAGACAACAGAAAAAAGCCACCCGCAACGCGAGCAGCTTTTTCTGAGGTTCGTTGATTGACTGATTCAATGCAGCCAACCATCTTAGAGATTACTTACAAGCAGCATCCTTAGCGCCAGTAGCGGTTAAGCTAGCTGCTGCCAGACCCGGAGAGGTGATGGCAACAGTGGGGGCAGCCCCAGGAGCAGCGCTGATGCAGAGCAAAGCCGTGGTGGTGGAGTTGCCGCCGCTGTCTTGCAGGGTGTAGGTTGCGCCAGTGTAGCCTAGCAGCGCAGGGTCGAGGGGGTGTGCGCCAACGAAGGTGGCGTTCTGGATGGTGCCTCCAGAAATAGGATCGAGATCGTTGGGGTTAGCAGCGGCTTTACCGTACTTGTAAAACTCGGTGGTGGATTGAATACCTAAGCCCAGTAGGTCAATTTTGTTAGCAAACTGGGGGTTTTCCAAGCGGTAGGCTTGTTGGCCACGGTTGATGGAACCGACGTAGGTAGTGGCTTCAGACTGACGGGCGCGGTTGGCTTGGTTGAGGAACGCGGGCAGGGCGATAGCAGCCAGAATACCAATGATGATGATAACCACCAGCAGTTCAATTAGGGTGAAGCCGCCTTCTTCTTTCTTTTGGATGAGGTGTTGCAGCAGCTTGAAGTTCCAAGTGGATTTCATAATGGGGTGTCTCCTTGGGAAGCAGGTTATAGTTTGCATCGCTTCTTTGATTAACTTACCCACGGGATTCAGGTTTCATATCATCGCCCCACTTTTTTTTTAGGCTCATCTGTCCTGACATACAGCTCAGCGGGTGAAAGCCCTTTGAATAAAGGGCTTCAAGATTTTATGTGATTTTGTGAATTTAGGTGGACTTGGGGAACTGCTGCCGAAGGCAGGGGATACGCAAAATATTTTGACAGTCAACCAAGGGATGAACACCTTGGTTGACTGCTCGTGGGCAACCAATGGGGGTAGCTAACCCGTTTGGTCAGTCCATTGAAAGTGAATCTCTTACTCTGCCGCAGGGGGCTCTCCACCTGCGGCGGGGGCTAGGGGCGGGGGCGGAGCCACAATGGGCGCTGGCGGTGGTGGGGCCACAGGGGCCGGAGCTGCAACGGGGGCCGGAGCTGCAACGGGGGCCGGAGCTGCAACGGGAACCGGAGCCGCAGACTCACTGGGGGACGCAACGGGGGCTGGGGCCGCTACCGGGGGATCAACGGCGCTAGGTGCGGGATCTGAACGTCGTGTAGCGGCAGGAGCTGCTGGGGGCGCATCACTTCCCTCCCCACTGCGAGATGGGCTGGGGGAAGAATTGCGATTGTTGCCGCTAGACTCTTCCGAGGAGGAAGAAGACTCGGATCGACGACTGGAGGTAGGTCGATCTTCATTAGACGAGTCATCAGATCGAGAAGAACTGCGATCCGCCACGACTCGACCGGGCTTGATGGGTTGGGCCTCAACGGTGGCTTCCCGTCCACCCAGGCGGGGTACAGCCGGGAACTGCTCCACCGGGATATCATCGACAATCTGCGACATAAACATGCGCCAGATGGCTGCCGAGGTGGTGCTGGCTCCACTGCTGGGGCTGCTGTCGTCGTTGCCCATCCATACCCCCGCTGCCAGTTGGGGGATGTAGCCGATGAACCAGAGGTCGCGGTTCTTTTCGGAGGTTCCAGTTTTCCCGGCGACGGGCCGCCCGATGTAGGCGTTGCTGCCAGTTCCCCCTTCTACCACGCTGCGGAGCATCCAGGTCATAATGGCTGCGGTATCGGCATCCACGGCTTGTGCGGCCTTTTGGGAAGCATCGGTTTCGTAAATGACTTCGCCCTGGCGGTTCAGCACCCGCCGGATGCCGTGGGTGGGGATATGGCGACCTTCGTTGGCCAGGGTGCCGTAGGCGCTGGTGAGTTCCAGCAGATTCACCTCCGAGGCTCCTAGAGCCAGGGAGTAAGTGCCCAGCAAGGGCGACTCGATCCCCATCTTTTGGGCCACCTGAATCACGGGGTCAAAGCCCACATCCACCAAGACCTTCACGGCCACAATGTTGATGGAATTGCGCAGGGCCTTGAGCAGATCGACATCGCCGCTAAAGGTGCCCCCGTAGTTTTTGGGCTCGTAGCCATCGACTACGTAGCGGGCGTCGGTATAGGTTTTGTAGGGGGAAAATCCGGCGGCGATGGCCGTGGTGTAGACAAAGGTTTTAAAGGTAGAGCCGGGTTGGCGCTGGGCCTGGGTGACTCGGTTAAACTGGCTTTCTTGGAAGTCGTTGCCGCCCACCATGGCCTTGATTTCGCCATTGCGGGGATCCACCGCCACTAGGGCCACCTGTTCGATGCCTTGCCAACTGCTATAGCGCTCGATAGCCTGCTCCACCGTGGCTTCGGCCTTGCGCTGCCAGCTTACATTGAGGGTGGTTTCCACGGTTAGCCCTCCCGCCGCCAGTTGTTCGGGGGTGAGGAGTTGTTCCAGTTGCTTTTCAACGTAGATGGTGAAGTAGGGAAACTCGCTGTAGAGAAACTTGGGCTCGTTAGGAGTTACCGCCACATC
>CAZWNR010000053.1:0-13053 GCA_964635665.1 uncultured bacterium
TTCGGTGACGATGGCGTCGGTGTGGCGAGAACCGTAGGTGTTGATGTGGGTGACGGCGGCCTCCAGGCCATCCACCACCTTGATAGCCAGAATCAGGTCACTGTATTCCGTGGCCCAGTCCTCCTCGGTGGCGGGTACTAGGTCGGGCAGAATTTGCCGAGACCGCTCATCCCCCCGCAGTTCCACCCCGGCCTCCTTCAGTGCGGTGGCGAGAACGGGCAGGGCCGTGGCGGCGATGGCCTGGTGAATCAGCAGGGTTTCGATGGCGTTGCAGGCCGAGGGATAGGCGGCCTTGGCATCTACGGCTATGGTGGCGGCTTTGGCCAGGTCGGCTTCGGCATCGATATAGAGATGGCAAATGCCGTCCGCATGACCCAACACGGGGATGCGGGTGTTGTTTTGCACAAAGCGCACAAAGGCGTTGGAACCCCTGGGGATAATCAGGTCAATGTATTCATCCAGAGCCAGCATGGCCTGGGTTTCTTCGCGGGTGGTGAGCAACTGCACCGCCGCCGGATCAAACCCCGCCGCTGCGAGGCCCTGTTTGATGGCCGCCACCAGGGCCGTACAAGACTGCACCGCCTCTTTACCGCCCTTCAAAATCACCCCGTTGCCAGACTTCACGGCTAGGGCCGAAATCTGCATCACCGCATCGGGCCGCGACTCAAAAATCACCCCCAGTACCCCCAGGGGGCAGGTGATCCGCTTCAGCATCAGGCCCGCATCTAGTTCCCGATGAATCTGCACCGTCCCCACTGGATCGGGCAGTTTGGCCACATCGCGCAGGCCCGTAATTGCCCCCCGCAGTTTCACAGCATCTAGCTTCAGCCGTTCGTAGAGGGGTTTGGCCAGATGATCCCGCAGGGCCGCGTCGCAGTCCGCCTGATTGGCCGCTACAATCGCCGCTTCGTGTTGCTCTAGGGCGGTGGCGATGGCTTCGATGGCTCGATTTTTATCCGCCGTGGTGGCTGTGGCAAGACGCTGAGCGGCCCGTCGGGTAGCCTGGGCGAGGGGGGTTAGGGAGTGGGGAGTGGGGAATGGGGAGTGGGTGGGTGGGGAGGCAGTCATGGTCAGTGGTGTGCGGTTCAGGGATTAGATAGTCTAGTGTATCGCTCCCTTCGCCTCCCTTGTTTCGCCCAGACTGGAAGAAAGCGCATGATCGAGCAGACCCCCGGATCGGTTCCCTATGGGCTCGATCATCCTTGCCAGGTGCCGTGGAAGCTGTGGGGAATCAACGTCGGCAACAGCAGACGGGCCACGGGGTCGGTGCCAAAGGCGTTGCCGTCGTAGATCCATACTTCGCTACGGTGGTCGTGGCTGTTGTAGACCACGGTGATCACCCAGTGCTGGTGGGCATCATGGCGATCTGACACGGGGATGGCCTCGGAGGGGTAATAGCCGGAACCAGCTGCTGCCAGGGTGAACACTTGGGTTTGGGGGTTGAACTGGGCTACGGCATCGAACAAGTCGCCCGTGGGGGTGGGTACGGTGCGGTGGGCGCTGAGGTAGGTGAGGGCTGGTCCTTCGGCGGGGGCATAGGCAACGGGAAATTCGCAGTGGCGATCCACGGCGCAGTGGTGCTCAAGGATTTGGCCGCTGTGGGGATCGATGCGGTAGTGCCAAAGCTGGGCCTCGGCGGGGGTGAGGATTTGGCCAGCGGCGACTTCCTGAAGCTGCTGGTTGGTGGCAAAGTCGGCGTAGCGCACCAGGTCGAGGCCGATGGTGTCGTCGCTATTGAGGACGCTGTGGCCAAAGTGCCATTGATACCAGGGTTCCGCCTGCTCCCAGGCCAACACTTCCAGACTTTCGGCCTCCACTACGATAATTTGGGTGCCCCATTTGGGCTGCCATTGCAGGGCGTCGCTAAAGGTTTGCAAGCTAAACACCGCTGGCAAGGGGTTCAGCCGCACCGGAGACACGCAAAACACCAGGTAGCGGTCGGCTAGGGCGAAGTCGTGGATCAGCGGAATGCCGTTGAGGTCGATGCGTTTGGTGTCCTTAACGTGACCGCTCGGATCGCAGCGGTAGATTTGCAGAACGGGTCGCCCTCCGGCGATGACCCCCACATTAAAAATCTCCCCGGTGCGGGGGTGACGCTTGGGGTGGGCCGAAAAGGTATCGCTGGGGCGCAGACTGCCAAGGGTGTCGATGCCGTGGGTTTCCAGGGTTTCTAAATCCAGCCCGTGGGGCAAGCCCGCCTCCCACAGGGCCAGCAGCCGATCCGGTAGGGCCAGCACCGAGGTATTGGCGGCATTTTTCACCTGACTTTGCCAGCGCTGCCACAGGGAACCGGGGGCAAAGCTGCCATAGCCGCGATAGAGATACTGGTCGGCGGCTTCTTCGTCCTGGAAGCCCGCCGACTGCACGTAGCGGTAGGTGGCCACGGCCTCGCCATCGACAAACTGCACCCGCAAAATCGCCCCATCGCCATCAAACCAGTGGCCCACCGCCAAGCCCCCCCGCTGTAAGCGACCAGGACCATTGCGGTAGAGGGTGCCCTGCAATCCGGCGGGAATCTGTCCTGTCAAGCACTGGATCGGCGTGGCTGTGAACTCCGTGGCGGGCTGGGATAGCGCCTTCGCCCAGGCAAAGGAGGGCACAGTGGGAGAGGGCGGCGCGGACAAGGACATGGCGATCAGGCTAGGAAGATGTCTTTATCTTATCGCCGTTGATTCTGACCCTTGTTGCGAGAAAACCGATTTCTCGTCCAGCGTTAGCCCTGGGTTCAGGATAGTTTAAAGACCGAATATTTAGCTCCTCGCCTAAAATCCCCCGTAGGAGGGGAGACTTGGACTCCGGATCCCCCTTTGCAACGGCGACTTAGGATTGGGTTCTCCCTTGGTTAAGGGGGGCTAGGCAGCACAACCGGCGACAGCCTATCGCGTTCGGATCGCCCCCCAGGCTCGTACAATATAGGATGGATTTTTTCGCGTACAGGATTTCGAGGAGAGCAGCCATGCCACAGGCCGTAGGGTCCTTAGAGACCAGAGGGTTTCCCCCCGTTCTAGCCGCCGCCGATGCGATGGTGAAGGCCGGACGAGTCACATTAATCGGTTATATTCGGGCGGGGAGTGCCCGTTTTGTGGTGAATATTCGCGGCGATGTGTCTGAGGTGAAGGCCGCCATGGCCGCAGGGGTGGAAGCGGCGGAAAACACCCCCGGTGGCATCCTCGAAACCTGGGTGATCATCCCCCGTCCCCACGAAAACGTGGTGGCGGTGCTGCCCATCGACTTCAATGAAGAGGTGGAAATCTACCGTCAGGCGGTGGAGATGCCCATTCTCCCCGGTGCTACCGGGCGCTAGGTTGAGCTCCGTAGAGGACGATGAGGTTCTCAACAACTCTCAACAACTCTCAAAATTAAGGTGAAGATTAAGAGCGCGCTAGGGTCAGAAACACCCTAGCGCTTTTGCTTGTCTGCCCTTGGGGCTATCCTGGCCATCCTAGGGTGAGCCACCAACGCTAGCCTTGACCCTTGGGGCTGGGAGGAATCGGCAAGCTTTGGAGTTCCACCGTTTCAGGAATAGCCCCAAGGGATCGCCAGCAGGGATAGCCAATCGGGGTTGCGGATTCAGGGAGGCGTTGTGGATTCAGGCCATGGTTTGGCTAAAACAGGGTGCATTGGCCGTGGTGGCGCAGCAGGTGATCGCACAGCACTAGGGCCATCATCGCTTCTACCATGGGCACCGCACGGGGCAACACGCAGGGATCGTGGCGACCTCGGGCGGAGAGGACGGTAGCTTCGCCGCTGTTGGTAACGGTGTTTTGGGCCTTGCGAATGGTGGCGGTGGGCTTGAAGGCGGCGCGGATAATAATGTTTTCGCCGTTGGAGATGCCGCCCTGGGTGCCGCCGGAACGGTTGGTGCGGGTGCGGAGTTGGCCGTTTTCGTCGGTGTAGTACTCGTCGTTGTGTTCGCTACCGGGGAGCAGGGTGCCCGCAAAGCCGGAACCCAGTTCAAAGCCCTTGCTGGCGGGGAGAGACATCACCCCCTTGGCCAAGTCCGCCTCCAGCTTGTCGAACACCGGATCCCCTAGACCCACGGGCACCCCACGGGCCACGCACTCCACCACGCCGCCAATGGAGTCGCCCTGGTCGCGGATGGCTTCGATGCGGTCGATCATTTGCTCGGCGGCGGCGGCATCGGGGCAGCGCACGATGTTGCTTTCCACCTGGGCTAGGGTGACGGTTTCGGGATCGACGGTGCCTTCCAAATCCTGGATGCGCTTGACGTAGCCGATAATTTCTACCCCGGCCACCTGCTGAAGAATTTTCTTGGCCACGGCCCCCGCCGCCACCCGACCAATGGTTTCCCGGGCGGAGGATCGCCCGCCGCCCTGGTAGTTGCGAAAGCCGTATTTGGCGTCGTAGGTGGCGTCGGCGTGGGAGGGGCGATAGGTGGTGGCCATTTCGCTATAGTCCTGGGGGCGGGTGTCTTGGTTGCGCACCAGGATGGAAATGGGCGTCCCCAGGGTTTTGCCCTGGAATACGCCGGAGAGAATTTCGCAGCGGTCGCTTTCCTTGCGGGGGGTGGTAATTTTGCTTTGGCCCGGTCGTCGCCGATCTAGCTCCGCCTGGATTTCCTCCACGCTTAGCTCCAACCGAGGTGGGCAGCCATCAATCACCACGCCCACGCCGCCACCGTGGGACTCGCCAAAGGTGGTAATGCGAAATAGCTGCCCAAAAGTACTGCCCATAGGATCGGTCTTGCCAGAATTTAAGGTGTAAGGTTTCTCGATCCTACTATTTCACTCCCCTCCCTGGGTATTTTCCTGGTGGGTAGGTCGATCAGCGGGAGTCTGCGGAGGATGATTTAGACCTAGCTGTAACCTGTCAAAGCCTTGTCTAGTAAGGGTGACGGTTGGTTAACCCATCCTGCCTGAGCCCTGATCATTAACCTGTCCCATCAACCTGTCCCATCAACCTGTCCCATCTACTTATCTTCTTTATCTTCCCGATCTTCGAGCTTGAGGAAGTAGCGGGGGTTCACCGCCTGCCCGTTGCGATAGATGCCGTAGTGCAGATGGGGGCCGGAGGAACGCCCGGTGTTGCCCAGATAGCCAATAATGTCGCCGCGCTGCACCTGGTCGCCCATTTTTACTGTCATGCGAGACAGGTGGGCGTACAGGGTTTCGTACTGATAGCCGTGGTCGATTTCGACGTGGTTACCGTAGCCTCGCTCATAGTCGGCCTTCACCACGGTGCCATCAGCGGTGGCTAAAATTGGTCGTCCCACTGGCCCCGCAAAGTCGATGCCTTCATGGACTTCGTAGCGACTGCCGCCAAAGGGGTTCGACCTCAGTCCAAATTCTGACGAGACCTTGGCCTCCCCGGCTACGGGTTTGCCATCGGGGAACGCCGCCTGCTGATCGGCCTCGGCCTCTAGGGTCGCTTCTAAGGCCGGGCGCACATCCGCCGTCAACACCGCCGACAGCACCGGAAGCTGCCGCTGGGCAGCAGCCAACATCAATTCTGGCGGTGCGATGGCCGCTGGGCCGCCCTGGGGGGTGCTTTCTGGATCGGACGAACCGGCATCCCATTCCTCCTCAGCAACCCCAGCCCGATGCTTCAGCACTTCAATTTCGCTGCCGATGGCGTTGAGTTCTGTTAATACCTCGCTGGCGGTGTCCGTTAGGGCTTGGTTCTGCTGAGCCAGTCGCCAATTGTGGTAAACCAGCCCCGCCATTGACACCATCGGCACCCCCACCAGCAGCGTCGCTGAAGCCACGACCGCCCAAGGGTTGAGCGTGATGGTAATGGGTTCCTTGCCCGTTGCCGTAATTAACACGGTGTAGGGTTTGAGGGGACGAAGATCCATGGCAGGGGCGTTCCAGTGAAGGAATGTAAAGAAAATATTATACGGGGATCATCGCTTTTCCACAAATTCAGGCTTGATTTGCAGGCATTTTCATAGTTGCAGGCACTTCCATCGTTGAGATTTCCGAGGAGAAAGCCCCAGGGAGATTTCCCAACGCTCCGATCAGATAGCCGCTAGAATCGGAATCGCAGGGCGTGCACTTGCCCAAAGTGATAGAAGTTACACTGTCCTTGACAGGCCTGTCCTCGGCCTTCCGAAGCCCTGCCCCATGCTCTAGGGGTAGGGTGCGGCTCCATCTGACCTGATGTTGATCCTAGTTTCCTGATGCGGCCCAACCCTCTGTCCACGCTCCTTGAGACCTTTCGCCGCTGGAGGCGCTCCCCTGGGCCGCCATCGTCGCGGCGGGCTAGCCGTATGGTGTGGTGGCTGGCTCCGGGTCTATTGGTTAAGCGATGGTTGTTTCTCAGTGCTGCCGGAGTGCTCTTGGTGGGCATAGGCACCATGATCTGGCTGAAGCTCACCCCTGTTTTTTATACGGGACAGGTTCTCGGTGCTGCCTTACGGCTGTTTACCACCTACGTTCCTAACTACATCAGTGGGCCGCTCGGCATTTTGCTGGGGCTGGGGCTGATTTTGTGGGGCCAAACCCGCACCGTTGGGGCCATCACCGATGTGCTGATTCCTGGGCAGGAAGAGGAACTGCTGGATGCCCTACTGACCCAGCGACGGCTCTCACGGGGGCCAAAAATTGTGGTGATTGGCGGCGGCACGGGCCTATCTAACCTGCTGCGGGGGCTGAAGCACTACAGCGCCAATATCACCGCCATTGTCACCGTGGCCGATGATGGCGGATCCTCAGGGCGGCTGCGGCGGGAGATCGGGGTGTTGCCACCGGGGGATATCCGTAACTGTCTGTCGGCCTTGGCTAACGAGGAAAAGCTGCTGACGGAATTGTTTAAATACCGCTTTGAAGCTGGAAGTGGGTTGGTGGGCCACAGCTTTGGCAACCTCTTCCTCACCGCCATGAGCGAAATTACCGGCGATCTAGAGCAAGCTATTGCCGCCAGTTCCAAGGTGTTGGCGGTGCGGGGTCAGGTTTTGCCCTCCACCCTCAGCGATGTGCAACTGTGGGCGGAGTTGGACAACGGTCGCCGGATTGTGGGCGAGTCTAAAATTGCCGAGGCCCGCCGCCGCATCGTTCACATCGGCTGTCTGCCGCCCAATCCTCCGGCCCTGCCCAAGGCTATCCGCGCCATCGAGGAAGCCGATTACATCGTGATTGGCCCCGGCAGTCTTTACACCAGCATTATTCCCAATCTGCTCGTGCCCGATTTGGTCAAGGCCATTGCCGCCCAGCGGGTGCCCCGCATCTACGTCTGCAACATCATGACTGAACTGGGGGAAACCGAGGGGTTTGCCGTGTCCGACCACATTCGTGCCCTCGACTCCGCCTGCGGCCACTACCTATTTGATGCTGTCCTGGTGCAAAAAACGCCCCCCTCCGAAGCCATTATTCGCCACTACGCCCAGGAGGGGGTTGGCCCGGTGATCCTCGACCGAGAGGCGGTGATGGAGTCCGGTCGCCGAATCATTGCTGCTAATATTATGGACGAACGCTCCGACCTCACAGTACGCCATCACCCCGACCATTTAGCCCGCGTTTTGCTGCGCTGGTATTCTCGCACCCAGCGCATTTGGCCCTAGGCCATTTGGTTAACCTAGGGCTTGAACCATGGCCTGTTGGGCGGCGGATTGGTAGAGGGATTTGAGTTGAGCCATCACCACGGGGGCATCCTCTGGCGGCAAAGGAATTTTACCGAGGGTGTCCAGCACCGTGGTCTCAGAGGGGGCAATCACCACTAGGTCGGCGTCGAGGGGATCGTCGTAGCGCCAAAACGCGCTGAGATCCACCGTTGTAGTCGGGCGGCTAGGTTCGGTACTGGGTAGCCCCTCTGATTCTAGGGGGGCAGCAACTTGACGCTTCTGGCGCAGGGCTTCCAGCAGGCTATCGCGACTGCGACCCCGCAACTGAAACAGCACAAAGGGGTCTTCCCGAAACAGATCCCCCAATTGGTAATACACCGCCGCAATGTGCTTACAGGGGTTCTTCGGGTCTGGGCAACTGCACTTAGAATGTACCTCGCTCAGGTTAAAGGGATAGAGGCTAAGCCCGTTGGCGGTAAAGACGGCTTCAATATCGGCGGGCATCTCCCCCGCCAGCAGTTGGGCAGAGTAAATGGCCTGCTCGGCCAGAGAATCAATCACATAGTTCCAGTCTTCGGCACTGAAAGCATCCAGCCAGATGGAGAGCTTATAGGGTTCCTCAGCGGTGCCCTGTACCAGGGCAGACACCTTGGCTCCCTTATACTCCAGGCTAAGAATGTGCCCCTCCCGAGCATAGATGCGCCCTCGCTCTAGCCGCTTTTTAAACCGATAGGCATTTAACAAATCGACCCAGCGCTGTACCCACCAGGCTTCCTCTTCCAGGGCGTAGGCGGCAACAGGGGGCGAAGAATAGGCAGTCATGGCAAGGGGGAATGGGGAGTGAAGGGCAGGACTAGACGCACCGCTCAAGCTTGCCGCTAAGATGGCTAGGTGCCACTATCGCAAGGGATGCTATGTCCGTTTCTAAGGCTGAAGCCCAGCAATTACTAGAGCGACTCATCTTCGATACTACCGACCCCCAAGACTGGGTGCAAGATGTGTGGGGCCTTAGCCCTATGATGGGTGACAGCGCCGCTAAACTACTGGACGTGTTCCATGCCCTGATTGACTGTTGCCCCGAAGAACAGTTGGACAACCTGATCAAAGGGCTATACCGCGAGCTGTTGGAACTGTGACCCTGCACCATTGCCCCGCACCGCACGGCATCTCCCATTTCGTGGCCCACACTACGGATCTAACCCCCTAGATTGCGTTTTATAGAAGGATGTGTTCCATGGATAGCCTGATCCTGAGGGCACCTCAACGGAGAACCTAGTCATGCAGGTTTTGACTCGGATTGTCAAGACCTTAAGGATCACTTTACTTTTGGGCTACAATCGAAAGGAATCACGGAGAGGTGGGGTATGTTTGTCAGGTTAGCCGAGCAGCACCGACAATTTGTTAAAGACCTAGTCATGAACCTTCAGGCCCTAGCTACGGTGCTAGAGGGGCTAGGTTACCTTGCCTCCTGCTATACCTGCGGCGGCCAGATGAACAGTGCTTCCTTTATGGTTAGCCTGGGCGATAACCACCTAATTCGCTTTCTGGTGTCCGACTACGGCATCACCTGGACAGAAATGCGCGATGATCGAGAGCTGATGAAGCTAGAAGGCGCTGAAGCTATCCAGCAACTTCAAGAACTGGCCAATTTGGCTAAGTTCAAGATTGCGCCTAGCCACGCTAGCCCCGTGCTTCCTACCCAGGTCTAACCCTGGTTTGGTTCTCCCATCCAGCCATCGAACCCATTGAGCATTTGGACAGAGGCAACGCTTAGGGTTGCCTCTGTTTGTTTTTTGTGGCATTGACGTCTAACAACCAAAGACCCCCCAGCCTGTGCGTGATCAATTCCATTGCTGGAGGTGAAATCCCTAGAGTCCTAGGCTTTGCTTACTCTGCTTGAGCTGCTGGTAGAGACCTTTAATTTGCTGGTAAGCCTCCTCCGGGGAAATTTTTCCCCCGGTGTTGAGACTCGAAATATAGCCAACGCGGTGAGCAAATTCCTGAAGGTTGGCGTTGAAGGTTAGATTTTGGGGTGAAAACTCCCCGTAATACCGACTGTGAGGGAATAATAGACGATCTCGATCCTGACGATTTGAGGATGGATTTAGGCCAGCCATAGTCTCCCCCCCTTAATGCTTATTTAGTGCTTTCTAAGGCCTTTCTTAATTTTAGTCAAGAATTAAGCTTTCCCATAGCGGGGGGATACCCAAGTCCAGGGAATGGGCCGGGGAGATCCCCTCAGTTTTACGGGGAAGGGGGCTTAATCAAAGACAGGGTTGCGGGGGCCGACCTTGCCCATGGAGCCCTAGGAGGGTTCGGCGTACCCCACATCGGATTTTTCTGGGGTTGAGGCGGTGGTCAGTCCAGCCTTATCGGCGTGGGATTTTTCTAGATCAGCGAGGGTGGAGATGGCCGTTGCCCCACGGTTCGCCTCTGTGGTGGTTTCTACCGGGGTGGTCTCGGTGCGCTTGGAGAAGCCCCAGGTAAAGACGGCGGCAATCAGCAGCACCATCAACCATTCGGGGGGCACCAGGGATGGATCCACCACCCGTACCAACAGCCGCAATCCCACAAAGGCCACGGTGACAAAGCCCGCGTCTTCTAGGTGCTCAAACTCCTCCAGCCAGCGGATAAACAGCCCCGCCATAAACCGCAGGGTAACCACGCCAATTAGCCCACCCAGCAGAATCACCAACACGTCCTTGGACAGGGCTAGGGCCGTAGTGACGCTGTCTAGGGAAAAAGCCAGATCCGTGAAGGCAATGATGGGGATGGCCTGGATGAGGGAGCTAAAGCGGGGGCCATGGTGATGATCTTCGCTGTCGGTTTCGGCGGTGAAATGCTTGAACACCAGCCACAGTAGGTAGGCCGCACCGAGGACCTCAAACTGCCAAAACTGGAGCACCCACCCCGCTGCCAAAATCAGCGCCACCCGCAGGACAAAGGCAATCAACAGCCCAAAATTGAGGGCTTGGCGTTGCAGTTTCTCCCCCTCTAAGCCTTGGGCAATGGCCGCTAGGGCAATGGCATTATCGGCGGAAAGCACCGCTTCTAGGGCAATCAGCACTGGCAACAGCAGCAGTGTATCCACCCCAAAGTTGGTTGAAATGTCGAGCAGTTGGTCTAGCATGAATTAGTTTGGCTACCCTGGGCAGCCGCTAGCGTTATGGTATCCGTTGGGTTTAACCGGAAAGAAGGGTATTAGGCTTTAGTCTAACCTGCCCCGTTGGCCCAGACGTAGTACGGTTAACTGTCCACGGTCTCGTTCATCCCTAGGAGCTATCCCCTGTGCTGAGGTCCATGCTCACCGCCTTTCGCCAGCACTATCCCCAGGGCGGCCTGGGGGCTGAGCTTCTCCGCATCCACGACGGTCTATACATCGTGCGTGCGGCTGTCGTGGTGGAGAATCAAACCCTGGCGACGGGGTTGGCGGCCCATGGGGTACTCGAAACCGCCGAAGATACGGCCTATGTGCGTGCCCTGAGCCATCTAGGGTTAGCCGACATTGGCGATGGTAGCCTGGCGGTGCCGCCCACCGATTCTCCGACGGTTCATCCGTTGTCCAAGGTGCCTAAACCTGCTTTGTCGGTGGCCTCACCCCCAGCGGTTCCAGAGGCAGAACTGGTCTCCCCCGTAGTCGATCCTTTGCCTAGCCTCGATCTTGAAAGGGAATCGGCGGCGGATTTTCAACCGGAGATCCCCGCCATCCATAGCCTTGCGAGTACGAGCCCCGACTCAAATTTCACATTGCCGCCCCAGGCCGACGCCAGCCCCACCCTGTCATCCCTGGAGCCAATGTCTGTGGAACCCACCGTTGACGCCCCGCTCCCCTTCGATCCAGACCTGCTTTCCCTAGAGGGCATCCCGACGCCCTCGATTGATCTGTCGGACATCATTGCCCAAACCGATGTGGAACTTCAGCGCCTGGGCTGGAATGTGAACCAGGGGCGAGAATTTCTCGAAAAGACCTACGGCAAACGTTCCCGCCATGATCTCACCGATGAAGAACTGCTGGAGTTCCTGCTATTCCTAGAAACCCAGCCCACCCCTGGCCATTAAGTCGCCTCAGTAGAGCCAACGATCTTTTGGCCCTCACCCTAAATCCATCTCCCAGGGGAGGCTACCGCTTATACACATCTCATCTCCACCCATAACAGTCTGGGAGATCCCCCTAAATCCCCCTTGGAAAGGGGGACTTTGAATCCGATTCCCCCCTTTTTAAGGGGGGCTAGGGGGGATCAACTCTCAGCGTAAAAGGAGTTGAGACTTATGTATAAACAGTAGCCTAGGGTAGGAGCGGGACTTTGAGGACGGATTCAACCTAGGACACCACCATGGGGCGACCCCCCACGGCGGCCCGATCAATCACCTGGTCAATCAGGCCGTATTCCACCGCTTCTTGGGGGCTCATGAAGAAGTCGCGCTCGGTGTCTTCCGCAATTTTTTCGATGGGCTTCCCGGTGTTGTTGGCCAGGGATTCGTTTAGGCGCTGCTTCAGGTAAAGGATCTCCTTGGCCTGAATTTCGATGTCGGTGGCTTGGCCCTGGGCACCGCCGAGGGGTTGGTGGATCATGATTCGGGAGTTGGGCAGGCTCATGCGCTTGCCCTTTTCCCCAGCGGCGAGTAAAAACGCACCCATGCTGGCGGCGAGGCCTACGCAAATGGTGCAGACCTGGGGCCGAATGTGGTTCATGGTGTCGTAGATGCCGAGGCCCGCTGTCACCGACCCACCGGGGGAGTTGATGTAGAGATAGATATCCTTTTCGGGATCCTCAGCTTCCAGAAATAGCATCTGCGCCACAATCAGGTTGGCGGAATCGGAGGTTACCTCTTGGCCGAGGAAAATAATCCGCTCGCGCAACAGACGGGAGTAAATGTCAAATGCGCGCTCGCCACGCCCGGATTGCTCAATAACGGTAGGAATCATGAGGATAGGCCACTTGTTCACTGCTATCGCCCATTGTAGCGATATCCGTTAGCAAACCTGTGATCCCGCCTAGTCGTGATCGCCCTACTCCAGTTACGCCTCGATGTCCATACGACCCGCTACGGTGGCAATCCAGCCGCGACGCAGGGCCAGTTCTAGCACAGCCGCCGCCACGGCAAACATCAGCAGGCTTTCGGTGATGGCGATCAAAAACGGCCAGCCCATCATGGTGATGGCGGCTCCCACATTTACCAAGGCCAGCCCCCGCACCAAGCTAAAGGCAAAAATTACCCCAGAACGCAGGTAGGAACTGGTGTCTTGGCGCACGGCATAGCGATAGGTGATGCCGAATAAGGCCCCCGACAGGGCCGCAATGGCCACGCTAATCCAGAAGGTGATCCCCGCTAGTCCGTCGATGGTTGAGGCCGCTGCCGCCATCCAACCCAAGGCCGCCGCCCGATGCAGCAGCAGCAACTTCGCCACCACCACCCCGGCAATGAACCCTGTCAGTGCCGCCGCCTGTATGGAGGCCATGCGGTCTTGGCTGGCTTGTCCTTGTCGGGTTTCCCCTGATGCGGTGTCCATGGATCCCTTCCCTCAGCAGTAG
>CAZWNR010000054.1:0-5855 GCA_964635665.1 uncultured bacterium
TCCCTGCTGCGCCAGATGCCCAGCTTTGGCTACGACAACATGATTGCCAACTGGACTTTCCTTAACTTTTTGCAGTACTTCGGCAATATTGATGCCCGTCGCCAGGTCGGCTACACCGTCAGCCCCGAATTTTTTGAGGTGATAATTGATCGGGATCCTCGCTTTGTTGCCCCCTACATCTTTTTATCCACCAGTACGTCGGTGTTTGCGGGTCAGCCCGAACGGGCTGTAGAGATGATGCAGCGAGGGCTAGAGTCCATGACTGCCACCCTACCGCCGGGGGGCTACCGCGTCTGGCGTTACCTCGGCATCGATCAACTGCTGTTTTTGGGCGATGGCGACGGTGCCCGTCAATCCTTTGAGATGGCCGCCGCCTGGGCTGACCAATCCGATGAACCAGAGGCTGAATCGGTCGCCCAGGCCTCTCGTCAAACCGCCGCCTTTCTGACTACCAACCCTAGCAGTAAGGCCGCTCAAATTAGTGCCTGGATCCAGGTGATTAACCTTGCCGTGGACGAGCAGGTACAACGCATCGCTGTCGAACGCATCCAAGCCCTCGGCGGCGAAATCCTAGATCTAGGAGAAGGGCGCGTCACCGTGCGCTACCGCACCGACGAATAGCCTCGCCAGTCATAGTGCCCCTTAAACCACCGCTAAAGCAGGGATCGGTAAGCAGCTAGGGTAGCCTGAGCCGTTCGCTGCCAGGAAAATTGGCTGGCCTGTTGATGTCCTCGATCCACCAAGGACTGCCGCAGGGATCGATCCTCAATCACTTGGCCCAGGGCTGCGGCCAGATCATCGACGCTGGTCGGATCAACCATCAAAGCTGCGTTTCCAGCCACCTCTGGCAGGGAAGAGGTGTTGGCGGTCACCACCGGACAGCCCAGGGTCATGGCCTCTAGGACAGGAAGCCCAAAGCCCTCGTAGAGGGAGGGATAGGCAAAGACATCGGCCTGGGCATAGCAGTAGGCGACTTCCGCATCGGACAGGTAGTTGAGGTGGTGGATATCGCACTGCCAGGGTGAGGCGGCCATTTCGGTAAAAATGGGATCGACCTGCCAACCCCGCTGTCCAATCAGCACCAGGTGGTGATCGAGGCGGCGGGTGGCCTTGAGTTGGTTAAAGGCTTGGATCAGCCGAACCACGTTCTTACGGGGTTCGAGGGTGCTGACGAACAGGATGTAGGGCCAGTCCCCCAGCCCTGCCGGACGCTGCATCCGCCGATCTAGATCCACGCTGTCCGAGGCGTAGCGACTGGCCAGGGGCGTCACCCAAACCCGATCTGGCGGCACCCCCAGAAAGGCCACAATGTCACGCTTCGAGCTTTCCGAAATGGTCATCACCAGATCCGTCCAAGCCAAGCATTGCCGCACCCGCTGGTTGTAGGTGCGCACCACCGCCGTTACATACTTGGGGTAGCGGATAAAGGTGAGGTCGTAGATATTCATCACCCGCAGGCTGTGCCGACAGGGATAGACCGCGTAGTTGGTGCCGTGGTAGATATCAGGCCGTTGAAAACGACGCTCTAGGGTAGCTAGGCCCGGCTGCCCTGGCAGTGCCGCCAGCAGGTTCAACAGACGCACGGGCAAGGGTAAGACAATTTGACGGTCGTAGTGGGCGAGGTTGTCTGGCACGGCCAAATTACCCCGCAGCCAGTTTTTCAGGCTGGGCTGATAGGCCAAGGAGAGCTCAAATCCCTCAGTAGCCTGGAGGCGGTGCAGGGCCGCCAGCAGATTCAGCACATAGAGCCCTACCCCGCTAGGGTTGGGTAAAATTGGGGTTGCCTCCACCACAACGCGCATCTAGGCTCACCCAAGCTAGGCTCGCACCGCCGCAGGCCGAGGCCGAGGCGGCAGATCTAGCACGGTTTGATAGGCTTGGTAGACCGCCTGGGCCGTGTTCTCCCAGGAAAATCGCTCTGCCTGGGCTAGGCATTGTCGCCGCAAGTCCTGACGATAGTCCTCGTGCTCCTCTAGGTTAAGCAGGGCCGCCAGAATGCTGTCCTCATCCATGGGATCCACATAGAGGGCCGCCTCTCCACCCACCTCAGGTAAACTGGTGACGCGGGAGGTAATGGTGGCTGCCCCCGCCGACATCGCTTCTAGCACAGGCAACCCAAATCCTTCGTAGCGGGAGGGATAAATGAACGCCCAGCAGTGCTGATAGAGCCAGCGTAGGGTCGCATCGCTCACATAGCCCAGCACGTAGACATGGTTCTGAATGCCCAGTTCTTCGATGTAGGCCTTCAAATCACCCTCCAACCATCCCTTACCACCGGCGAGGGCGAGGGGCTTCGGATCGGCCACTCTGTGGCTGTAGCATTGATAAGCTTTCAACAAACGCCGCAGGTTTTTGCGGGGTTCTAGGGTACCTACAGCCAGCAGAAAGGGCCGTTGATCGAGGTCTGTCACTACCTCTAGGGCACCATCGACGGCCAAACGATTACCCAGGTGGGCCACCACTGCCCGATCCGCCGGAAAGTGGGGAAACACCTCCAGGAAACGCTGACGGCTGTAGCTGGAGATCGCCACGACCAGATCAGCCCACAGGGACGCCTCTAACATGCCGTTAAAACAGACCTGTCGGTTGGCCTCCGTGGTGCATTCGGGTAGATCAATAAAGCTGAGATCGTACACGGTGTACACTAGGCGCGCCCGAGCAAACCGAGGGCTAGAGAAGTTATTGGCATGGACAATATCGGGGGATCCAATCTTGGCCTCATCCACCCCCCTGGGGTTGCCCCAAAAGGCTCTGGCTTCGGCAAGTTGTCCAAATTCGGCCAAGTACTGACAGTGATCGGCCTCCAATATCTGAATGCGATTCTGGTAATCGGGATCCCAGTAGGTGGTACCGAAGGTTTTGTAGAGCAAAAACTCATCGGTGGGATGATGGGCCACTAGGGAGCGCATCAGCGTATCGGCATAGAAACCACACCCCGCCCGCAGACTCCCGGTTTGGCTCAGATCAAATCCAATTTTCACGGGCGACTCCTCCGCTGGGGCAACTGACTTTTGAGCCATCGGTAGTAGGCCGCCACCGTCCAACGCAGCAACTTCTGGGCCGTTGCTGGAGACATGCGCCACTGCCGCCAGCGTTGATACCCCCGCACAGACTCTAGAAAAAATTCGTTGGTGCGCTCTACCTGCACCCCCAGCTGGCTGAGGTCGCGCCCGGTGGTTTTGTCACGGTCTTCTACCCACACCGAGGCATAGGCCAAAACCCATTTCTCCGGCGAGCGCGAAAAATGCTTCAGCATCATGTCGTTAATTTCATAGTGCACGGCCACCCGCTGTCCTAGGGTTTTGGTGTCTTGGTAGAAGCGGGAGCCCGCCAGTAATTCCGGCAGGTAAAAAAAACGACCGTACTTACCGTATCGCAGCCACAGTTCATAGTCCATACAAAACTTGAGCCGGGCATCCAACGCCCCCCACTGCTCGACGGTGCGGCGGCGGAAAAAGGTGGCTGGCTGACAGAGAAAACAAACCTCCTTCAGCCGTTCATAGTCCCAGGGCTCCGTAGGATAGGCCTCAATAAAGCCATCCTCGCGGTCAATGTGGTTCGCGTGGCCATACACCACCTCCACCTCTGGGTAGGTTTCAAAGATGTCTTGCACCCGACTGAGGGCCGAGGGGTAGTAGATATCGTCGGAGTTCAGCCAAGCAATGATGTCGCCCTGGGTTTGGCGAATGCCCTTATTCACCGCATCTGACTGTCCGGCATCGGGCTCGCTCACCCAGCGCAGGTGCTGGCTGTACTGCTTGAGGATGTCAACGGTTTGGTCTGAACTGCCCCCATCACACACCAGGTAGTCAAAGGTCACCTCGGTTTGAGCCAAAACGCTTTGAATGGTGCGTTCAATGAACGGGCCTTGATTGTAGGAGGGCGTAATGACGCTAAAGGTCAGAGCCATAGGCGTTAACTTGCACTCCCCGTGGGTGTATGAACAGCGTTGAGGACCTCACCAAAAATGGTTAGGTATTGTTCAGCCATAGCCCGCTGGCCAAAGTGGCACACCCAGTCCCGAGCCACCACCCGCAAGGATTGGGTCAGTTCCGCATCGGTGGTCAGTTGCCCCATGGCGGTCGCAATCTCCTCTGGCTTGCGGGGGTCAAAATAGATTACCGCTTCCCCGCCTACCTCCGGCAGACTGCCCACAGTACTACAGGCCACCGCCTTGTCAAACCACATGGCCTCCAACACCGGAATACCAAACCCCTCATACAAGGACGGGAAGATTAATCCCCGACACCCCTGCCAAAGCGCTACAAGGTCTACCTCATCCAAAAAGCCCAGGAAATGCACATAATCGGTATAGCCCAGCAAACTGACTGCCTCCTGAAGCTCGGCCTGAGGCCCCTCCAGTGCCCCGGTAAAGACCAAATCCAGGGCTTGTTCGGGGTAGCGATGGCGATAGATCGAATAGGCCGCCAACAGCATTCGATGGTTCTTATGGGGCCAAAAGTTGGCGGGGAAGTAGAGATAGCGATCCGCCTGGAGCCCTAGTCCATTGAGTCGATTCACCACTACATCATCGGCCTGGGGGGTTAGCCGTTCGTGGATGCAAATGGGAACGGCAATCAACTGACTGGCTTCGGCCTTTAAGTGCTGGATAAAACTCTGCTTTGTGAAGTTAGAAATACAGATAATTCGATCCGCACGATCCACTAAGTTGCGCAGAAACTGATTGCGGTGAAGCGATTCTTCAGGGGTGAAAAAAAACGGCAAATCCAAATGCTGAAGATCGTAGGCAATGGCCACCAAGGGCAACCCCTCCTCCGCTAGATGGGGGGAGGAAAAAGGACAAAAAAGCAAATCAACGCGATGGAGATCCTTCAAAATTTTGTTGGAAGGAAGGGGCTGCGGCACTAAATCCGCTGGCGTTTGGGGCGGCGTAGGCAGCAGTTCTGCCCCGGAGGGCAGGGCTAAGATCCGCCGTTTCGTCGCCGCTTTAAGCCGCTGTATTAACCGATTTTCCCGGTGCAGAATAGGTTGGGCTAGGCGCTTCACAAGGGCAAGACCCTGCTTCAGTCCGCGCTTGAGGCCACCCTTGAACCGAGCCTTTAAGGGGTGAGTGGTGCGAACTGGCAAGGGAGGAACAGCCTCGACATCCCCAGCTTCCGGCGGCCCAGCAACGGACAAACCCAGGGCATTGGGTAGATCGGACTGGAGGCAGCAGCGAATATTGGGGCCTTCAAAACTACGTAATTCTTCGTAGTTCCAAGTTTCGGCAATCAGCAAATACTCAAACTCATCGGATTGACATTGGGCAAATTCACGCAATAGTGTGACCACAAGAGTTTTTGCGCCGCCGTTTTCACCCCCAGGGCGCAGAGGCGTTAAATCTATCGCAACCTTAACCTTACGGGATTGACTCATACAGAATGTGCAGACAAGCTGGCTCCAATCGTCAGGCAATGGCAACTTAGCTTAGCCCGAAGCGTCACGATGGGCAAGACAGTGGGAAGACAAACTATCGTCTAGGCTTCGCCTCGCGCTTCCTTCAGCCAATTCGTTAACACCTGGATCTGATCAAATCGCGCCGCTCGATCCTGTTCCGACTCCTGCAACATTTGCTGGAGCGTTTGCACATGGGATTGCTGATGGGCCAGTTTTTCCTCCAAATCTTTGACCTGTTGGGTGAGGCGCTGAACCTGGGTGGCACGCTCAGTCTGATCCTGCTCAGATTCCTGCAAACGCTGGGTCAATCGGTCCACCTGTTCCGTCAAAGTCTCACGGTCCTTAGTGGACTGCTGGAGTTGCTGCAACAGAATACACATCTGCTTCAGGCTCGACTCTCGCCCCTGTTCCGACTCCTGCAACAACTGGGTCAGGGTCTGAATTTGCTCAAGCCGATC
>CAZWNR010000054.1:5955-12926 GCA_964635665.1 uncultured bacterium
CCTGTTCCGACTCCTGCAACAACTGGGTCAGGGTCTGAATTTGCTCAAGCCGATCGGCCCGATCCTGTTCCGACTCCTGCAACAACTGGGTCAGGGTCTGAATTTGCTCAAGCCGATCAGCCCGATCCCGTTCCGACTCCTGCAACTGTGCCGTCAGGGTATGCACCTGCTGGAGACGATCCGCCTGATCCTGCTGCGATTCTTGCAACTGGGCGGTGAGGATATGGATTTGCTGGAGGCGATCAGCCCCGTCTTTGCGAGAGTCCTCCAAGTCCTTTTGCAGGGCAAGTTCTCGCTCCCGCAAATCTAGCAGAGCCAGACCCATGCGGCTTTGGGGATGGGACAACAGCGCCGCCTCAATGGTGGCTTGGGAGTTAGGGCTACGGGGTACCTTGCTGGCAATCAGGGCCATATCGTAAACGTCAAAAATAGCTGGTTCGTAGTACACGTACTCAAACCCAGCCCGTTTGAGACAGGCCTGAACCGCCCCCTGACTAAACAAATACAGATGCTCATCGGCCTTCAGTTGTTCTAAAAATCGCGACTGCGAGGCCTCTAGATCTTGATAGGTGACTTCTGGTTTGTAGTGGGGAGTCTGAATCAGCAAAAACCCGTCGGGCTTGAGCAACTTAGCGCAGTGCTTCAGGGTCGCCTCTGGATCGGGTAAATGCTCTAGAACATCCATCAAAGCAATGACGTCTAGACTTTCGGGGGCGATATCGGTTTCCTCAACCGGCCCCAGGTACATGGGAATATCAAAGGTGTCTTGGCCAAAGGAGACCACCCACTGGCTCATCTCCAGCCCCGCCGCCGCATAGCCCGTTTGTTGCATCAACGCCACAAAACTCCCGTGGCTACAGCCCAGCTCTAGCACCTTGGCCGGTGGCAAACTATAGTGAAGCAGCGTTTTTAGCCAGTGAAGATTACGCTCCGTGAGATCATGGCGGGCACGGGCGTGAATGTCAGGAAATCCTAAATCTTCATCCTGGTGCTGAAGCCAATATTGCTTGCCATAGAAATCGGTTTCATCATCCTTAACGACTAATTCTTCGTCGGATAGGGAATTGAGCGAAACCAGAGTGCCGCACACTCGGCATTCTCCGTACTCAGTCCCGAAGGGGATGAACTGATTGTTTCCACACCAACATTGCCGCATAGAACTCACTATCTGCCCTTAACTCAATCTGCCTTGGGCTAACCCCGCCGACCTCAACCTAGGCCGGTCGGTACTCCCCAACCTTGTATGTCCGCATCGTTGCTGAGTATATCCTGGAAGCCTCAGAAACAATTTGCGCTAGGAATCTCCTCAAATGGATCCGCTGTTTTGGGAACTCAGTACCCCCAAGACTGGCATTCGGCCCTCTAGGTTTCCCGAAGACCAAAACGTTTACCCACACTGCCATTATGCGACGATTGCCTAGAGTATAGAATCCCAACTTCGAAACCGCTCTGGGGATCAAAGAACCAGGCTTAGCCCCCTGGGTCTGTAGACGCCTTTATTTTAAAAGTTGACACCGGGGTAGATCGCTGACGATAATGGGAATTTGTGTGAACTTGAGAGTCTAGATTCCCTTGGCAAACGTTGTAGTCATTGGTGCCCAGTGGGGCGACGAAGGAAAGGGCAAAATCACCGACCTGCTGAGCCGCTCAGCGGACGTAGTTGTGCGCTATCAGGGCGGGGTCAATGCAGGGCACACGGTTGTCGTCAAGGATCAGACCTTTAAGCTGCACTTGATTCCTTCCGGTATCCTCTATCCCGATACCGAGTGCGTTATCGGCAGCGGCACCGTCATCGATCCCAAGGCGCTGATCGAAGAGCTAGATAAGCTAGACGACCTGGGGATTTCCACCAAAAATCTCTTTATCTCCAACGCCGCCCATGTCACCATGCCCTACCACCGCCTGATCGATCAGGCCACGGAGGAGCGACGGGGTACCAACAAAATTGGCACCACCAAGCGCGGCATTGGTCCCACCTACGCCGATAAGTCCGAGCGCATCGGCATTCGCATTACCGACCTGCTGGACTATAGCCAACTGCGGGAACAACTGGAGTGGACGATCCAGTACAAAAACGGCATCCTCGAAAAGCTCTACGACCTAGAACCCCTAGACCCGGCCACGGTCATTGAAGAATACATTGAGTACGCCGAGCGCCTGCGACCCCACGTCATTGACAGCTCCCTCCATGTCTATCGGGCCATTCGCGAACGCAAGAACGTTCTATTTGAAGGAGCCCAGGGCACCCTCCTCGATCTCGACCACGGCACCTATCCCTACGTCACCTCCTCCAACCCGGTGGCGGGGGGAGCGTGTATTGGCACAGGCATTGGCCCCACAGTCATCGACCGGGTGATTGGCGTAGCCAAGGCCTACACTACCCGTGTCGGTGAAGGCCCTTTTCCCACAGAACTGACCTGCGAGGTAGGGGCACAGTTGGGGGCACGGGGGGCTGAGTTTGGCACCACCACCGGACGACAGCGACGCTGTGGCTGGTTTGATGCCGTCATTGGTCGCTATGCGGTGCGGATCAACGGTCTAGACTGTCTAGCCGTGACCAAGCTGGATGTGCTGGATGACGTGGACGAAATCAAAGTTTGCGTCGCCTACGAACTAGATGGAGCGCGGTGCGAAGAGCTACCGGGCAGCGCCCATGCCTTTGCCCGCTGCAAGCCCATCTACAAAACCATGCCGGGGTGGAAACAGCCGACGGATCACTGTCGTTCGCTGAGCGACTTACCCAAGGCGGCCCTCGACTATCTCAAGTTTTTGGCCGAATTGATGGAGGTGCCCATCGCCATCGTGTCCCTAGGGGCCAGTCGCGACCAAACCATCATCGTGGAGGATCCCATCCACGGGCCAAAGCGGGCGCTGCTCTACGAAAACAGCGAGACAGCGACCAGCTAGGATAACGAAACCTGTTTTTGACCTTTCATTGAATTACCTACGGGGGAGATTGCTATGGAACTGACCATTGAATGTAAAGCACGGGATCCGAAGGCGAAACCCAACGCCCTGCGCCGGGAAGGCCTACTGCCTGCGGTGCTCTACGGCCACAACGGCACCGAGTCGGTGGAGCTAACCTTGGACCAGAAAGCGGCGGAATTGCTGCTGCGCAAGGTAGCCATCAACAACACGATGATCGATATCAATGTGCCCGATATGCCCTGGAGCGGCAAGGCGCTGCTGCGGGAAGTGCAGACCCACCCCTGGAAACAGCTGGTCTACCACCTCAGCTTTTTTGCCGTGAAGGCTCAGGATGCCGTGGAAGTGGGGGTGACCCTGCACTTTGTGGGCGAGCCTGTGGGCGTGAAGGATGGCGGCGGTGTGCTCAACACCGAAGTCAACGAAGTCACTGTAAAGTGTAAGGCCGTTGATATTCCTGAAGTCATCAACGTGGATGTGTCTGGGTTGGCCGTTGGCGACGCCCTTACCGTGGCCGATCTGAACCTGCCGGAGGGGGCTGTGGTGGCTGGCGATCAAAGCCAAATCATCGCTAGCGTACTGCAGGGCTAGGTGGGCTAGGTGGTCGGCTTCGCGACCGAACCCACTCACTTGAGAGATTACAACAACCGTGGGGGAGGGCTTTTGGGTCTTCCCCCTTTGTTTTGGGGCCTAGACTAATCCCGCATCCGACGTGTTGACCTCCGTCAGCGGGTGCGGCGACCTCGCCCATGGGGTCTGTTGGGTCGGCCCTCCCCCCGATCCTCTCCCACGGGGATTTTCCTAGGCTGGTTCGCATTGGGGCTGGCTAGCGTTGGGGCAGCTTGTCTTGGCGGCTGTTCTCTAGCCGATATTCGTTGATGAGCTGCATTGTCTTTTTGCGCACATTCAGGTGTTTTTCTACCCCCTCGTAGGTGTAGCGATCAAAGCCACCCTGGTCAATCAACTGCTTCAGATAGCTCACCCGCTCCCCAGGGTTTGGGTGGGAGGAAAACCAAGTAATACTGCGATTGCCGTACTCCGCCTCCAGCGTGGACATCAGGTTGTGGAGTCCATCCGCCGCATAGTTCCCCGTGGACAGCAGCTTGGTGCCCAGAATGTCGGACTGCCGCTCCATATCGCGGGAATAGCTAGCCACAATCAGGTTGGCGGCAATATTGGCCACCTCTGGAATGGGAATGAAGGCCGCGAGGCTGGCGGTGAGGTTGCCCTGGGTCACCATTTGAAAGCCGTGGGACAGCACCGCATGGGAAATCTCGTGTCCCAAGAGGCCGGCCAGTTCGGCCTCGGAGTAGCTATTGGTAATGGCTCCGGCATTGATGAAAATCTTGCCCCCCGGTAGGGCAAAGGCGTTGAGGCTATCGTCCATCACCACCTCAAAGGTGTAGTTGAATTCGTCGCGTCCGGCCAGGGCCGCTAGCTTTTGGCCAACCTCGTTCACGTAGTCGCGCACCTCTGGATCGCTGACGATGGGCAACTGACGTTTGACCTGATCCGCCACCTGCTGGCCGAGGGCACTTTCCCCCTGCATCAGCAAAATGCCGGAGTTTAGGGCCGTGAAGGGGCCAAACAAGCCTCCCGTGAGGAAATAGCTGGCGGCCCCCGTGATGATGTTGGTCACCAGGTTGCGGGTGAGGCTAGCGTTCACCTCTCCCCGAAATCGGCTCAGGTTTTCCTGGGCCAGTTGCTCCATGGCTCCGGCCTCGGGATGTTCGGGGTTGAGCAGGGCAAATTGGTTGGCGGTGATGGCCGCTTCAATCCACTTTTCCTGGGCCATCTGGAGCTGAATTTGCGCTCGCAGGATGTCGGGGTGGTAGGGAAACCGCAGGGCCACCGACTCCAAAAGTTGCTGCGCCTCCTCCGTGCGTTCCTGCTGAATGAGGTAGCGGGCGTAGAGCGACTGAGCGGGCAAAAAGTCGGGATAGTCCTTGACCAAGAGTTCTAGGGGTACGAGCACTCGGTTAGGAAACCCAGACTCCAAACCCGCCTGGGCCTCCCGCCAATAGACTCGACCCGCCGGGGGCAGATCTTCGGGGTTGGTGATGGGCACGATGGCCTCACCGCTGGTCATTTCCGCCAGCCACTTGGCTTCCTTGGCCTGACGGTAGAGGGCATCCGCCGCCGCCCGATCCCCCGCCAGCAGAGACCGATCCGCCGCCATTAAAAGCTCGCTACGTTTAACCTGCTCCGGAGAAAGTCCGATGAACAGCTCGGCCATCGTCACCGCCGCATCCGACGGCACATTTTCTGCCTGGGACGGATCTGGTGTCGAGCCCTGGACGGCCCCTGGATCCTGGGCAAGGGTGGGTTCTGGTGCGGTCTCTGGCGTTGAGCCTTGGGCTATCGCAGGACTCTGGGCAGGAAAGGGATCCTGTACGGTCGGGGGAGTTGTTGTTACTGGGATAGGTTCCGGCAGAACTGAGGCGGTAGGCTCTAGACGAATTGCCGTAATCGCTTCCTGGGTGGGATTCCCCTCCCGGGCAGCCACGTCTGAGGTCGGTGCTTCTGTGAACTCCAAGGGCCATGCCGCCACCGTTTCCGAACGCACCACCGCCGGGGTAGGGGCAGGCGATACAAGGGCGGAATCGGTGGGAGGGGGATGGGGAACATCGCCATAATCCAACGGTTGATGGGCTGAAGGGGCCACCACGGGGGGCGGGTCAGCGGCCCAGGTTGGACGACTGAAACCGTAGCCAACATTGACCACCAAGGCCAAACTGTAGGTAGCGAGGGCAAGGGCCAAAAAGCGTTGAGTGGTTTTGCGTACCATGGCGAATTCTCCCGGTAGGAGATGGTGATGGATTGGAGAACGTGGATTCCCCTACCTCCTTGAAAGGAAGGAATCGGATCCAAAGCCCCCTTTGGCCAAGGGATTGAGGGGAATCTTCCAGGCTGGTGTAGATGGATTCGAGATCGGTGTAAGCAGTCACTCCCGGTGGGAGAAGGAAAGACCAGGAATGTTGGTCAGTCAACCAGCCTAAAACCACCCAGCCATCCAAAATCTGAGAAGCCCCCTCGTCCCTATGTCGATGACTGGGGGCATCAGGTTCCCGCCACGCCTTAACCTATAACACCCTGATCAGCCCCCTTTCAGGGTGTGGTGTTGGCTAGAAATCCCCATCAGGGTAATTATCCGTCGTGGCGGCTTCCTGCACGGGGATCAGTAGATGACGCGCCAAAGGGGGCCACCGATGGGCCAGGGCAAAGACAATCGTGAACACATAGGCCGCCACGGCACTCGCATTGAGAAATGGCGGTAAAAACAGCGGTAGCAACAGCAGAAACTGCCCTAGTCGTGTTGAACGGGGGTATAGATATAAAAATAGAGGAATATGCCATACTAAGCCCATAATCCAGGCGACCGGATTGAATAGGTTGATTACATTCAGCAGGCCATAGAACTGCATGTCCACCGGGCAGCGGTGGAGGGCAATCAGCAGCAGAATCATCAGCACGGTACCGGAGATCAGCGATCCTAGGGTGCTGCTACTGAGCAAAGGGTTCATAAAGCCATTCACAAAATCGTGGGTGGCAATCAGGTTATCGGCATCCACGGAGATCACCACTTTATTCAGAGCCACCCCCTGGTTGTGCAAACTCATCGGCAGATCGGTGGTGATTTCGCCAAAATAGGCCGGGAATGTGCGCTGCAGAAAGTGCCCATAGACTTCGTTACCAAAGTAGAAATAGGGTATCAACACCAATCCTGCCGCCCACAGCAGGGTTCCTGCCACCAGTCGCCACTGGCGGCGCACCCCATAGAACACCAGCGCCACGATGGGAAAAATCTTGAATGCGCCAGCTGCTCCAATCAGCAGGGCCGTAAGCCAGCTGCCACGGCGGTGTTGGCTGGCCCAGTAGGCTAGGGCAATCAGGTAGACCAGGGCGCTATCCACCTGCCCCCGTTCCACCAGGGCCAGCACCGGAAGGCTGACCATCATAAACAAAAGCGCCTCACCGGGGATGGCAAACCGACTGCGTCGCACCAGGCCAAACCCCAATAGCCCTAGGCTAATCAGCATCGCCAG
>CAZWNR010000055.1:0-12739 GCA_964635665.1 uncultured bacterium
CGCCACAATGCTCTTTAGGTGGGCCAGGTCTTCCACGGTTTCGATGTCGCCAATGCCCAGGTGATCGGCGGCGACGTTCAGCACCACGCCCACATCACAGGCCTTGAAGGCAAGCCCCGAACGCAGCATTCCACCCCGCGCCGTTTCTAGCACCGCCACCTCCACAGTGGGATCCTGCAAAATTACCTGGGCGCTCTGGGGGCCAGTGGTGTCGCCAGATTCTACTAGGTTTTCGCCGATGTAGATGCCGTCGGTGGTGGTATAGCCCACGACCTGCCCCGTCTGCTTAAAGATGTGGGCAATCAGGCGAGTGGTGGTGGTTTTGCCGTTGGTGCCCGTAATCGCCACGATGGGTATCCGTGTGGGCGTGCCGGGGGGGAAGAGCATTTCTAAAATCGGTTCCGCCACGTTGCGGGCAATGCCTTCGCTGGGGCAGATATGCATCCGCAGCCCTGGAGCGGCATTCACCTCCACAATGACGCCATCTACCTCGCGCAGGGGTTTGGAAATGTCCGTCGTCACCACATCGATCCCGGCAATGTCGAGACCGATGGTTTTAGCGATGCGCTGGGCAATCCACACGTTGTCGGGGTGGATTTCATCGGTGCGGTCGATGGCAATGCCCCCGGTACTGAGGTTGGCGGTGGAGCGCAGGTAGCACATTTCACCCTTGGGCAGAACGGTTGCTAGGGTGTAGCCCTTGCGATCTAGCAGTTGCCAGGTGGTGCGGTCTACGGTGATGCGGGTCAGGATGTTGTCGTGGCCGTCGCCTCGGCGGGGGTCTTGGTTGGTGATCTCAATCAGTTGCTCAATGGTGGAATGGCCGTCTCCCACCACGTGGGCGGGCACCCGTTCCGCCACGGCAATCACCCGACCGTTAATCACCAAAACCCGGTGGTCTCGCCCCCGGTAGAAGCGTTCAATGATGACGCCACTGGAGACATCGCGAGCCGCTTCGTAGGCTTCTTCGGCGGCTTCATAGCTGTTGATATCGATGGTGATGCCGCGTCCATGGTTGCCGTCTAGGGGCTTCACCACAATCGGGAAGCCGCCCACATCCTTAATCGCTTCCTCCAGTTCGTCCTGGTAGTAAATCACAGTGCCACGGGGGACGGGGATCCCGGCATCGCGCAGAATTTGCTTAGTGCCTTCCTTATCCGAGGCCAGTTCCACCGCCAAAATGCTGGTTTTGCTGCTGAGGGTGGCCTGGATGCGCTGCTGGTAACGGCCATAGCCCAGTTGGATCATGGCGCGGGTGGGCAACTGCGTCCAGGGAATGTCTTTCCCTTCGGCGGCGCGGACAATGGCTTCGGTGCTGGGGCCAAGGGCGGCATCCAGGCGAAATTCCGTCAGGTCAGCGATGTCCTGCTCTAGTTCTTCCTTGGGATAGTGGCCCGTTTCCACCAGGCTGTTGCACAGGCGCACGGCGGCCCTAGCGGCATAGCGTCCGGCCTGCTCATTTTGGTACTCAAACACCACTTGGTAAACGCCGGGTTCGGTGGTGCCTCGGGTGCGGCCAAAGCCCGTGGGCATTCCGGCTAGGGTCTGGAGTTCCAGGGCAACGTGCTCGACGATGTGGCCCATGTAGGTGCCCTGGCGTACCCGACTGAGGAACCCGCCCCGGTGCCCTGGGGAACAGAAATGCTCGATCAAACTGGGCAGGGTGGCCGAAAGCGCTTCGTAAAACCCAGGGATTTGATCGGAGGGACGGTCTGCGAGATCCTCCAAATCCAACCGCATTAAGATGAGATTGGGGTGGCGGATGCTCCAGTAGTTCGGCCCTCGTAGGGTCTGGGTTTTCAGAATTCGCATAGATCCAGTTACTCGCCAGTGATGAAGGTTCGTGATGGCTGACAGCCCAAAGACATCAACCTTCCTAAGCCCTAATGTCCATAATGTAACAGCGGCGCTGGGGCGCTGTGCCAAGTGACACCGTGTTAGAGGACACCATATTAGGTATCCACAGTTTAGGAGGCTTGCTCTACAGTTTTAAACCGCCAAAGGGAATTTGTCGGCAAACCCGGACATTTAGCATTTTTCGCTGTTTTAGCCTAGCGAAACCGTGCCCTAGGCTACATAGATAGGGAGAGCTCTACTGGCTAAGGGCCTTGAGGAAGTTTTGCAGATCCGACAAGAAACCACCCCGCCGAGGTCGTGCGGGGGCATCCGAGCCGGGGGCAGCGCTGCTGTCGGTGGAGGGCTCCCCTAACAGAATGCGATCCAGGGCTTCGCCGGAGGGCTTTTGGGGCAGTTCTGCCACCAGGGCGTAGTTGTCCTCGCTGGTTTCCTGCCACACCTGCCAAGGCCCAGGATAGGCCCGCAGCAGCACCGCCCCCGCCATGGGGCGCAGGTAATAGACAGGCTCCAGGGTGCTGAGGAAGCGTTCTCGCAGTTGCCGCCCCGCATAGCCAATGCCGATGGTGGCTACGTCCTCTAGCTTGGGGTTCAGCATAATCACAAACTTATCCCCGGCCTGGTTGCACATTTCCTCCACCTGGGACACTTCCACGGAGGACGGCTCCACAAATAGGTAGGCTTGGTCGTCCGGCTCCATCTGGCCCTTAATTTCGCCAATGCCGCGCACCGAAAACTCCGGTTCGCCCCAGTCGCGCCGAGCCAGGGCCGCCGCTCCGGCATCGGGGAAGTACATTTTGAAGGCTAACCCTAATTCTTGCAGCACCGGGTAGAATTGCTCCGCCACAGGCATCCCCTTCAGTTCGGAATAGACCAGTTCGACGGTCATGCGGGGCACCCCGGCCTGGATGGCGGCGCGGGTGGCCTCACGGGCTTGGGCAATGGCGGTTTCGAGGCTGTCGGGAATCGCAGTCATGGCGGTGAATCGTAAACAGGATAAGGGAATATTCAGCGATGGGACGGATTGAGGAAGGCGGGGATCCCAGGAATTACAGCACCCGAATAACGCTGGCGACGCTGGCAATTTCGGGGAAGGCGCGGATTTCGTCGAGGGCGGTTTGGAAATTGGCTTCCGTCACCTCGTGGCTGACGATGACAATCTCGGCTCCGTCGTCGTGGATACCCGTTTGCACGATGGATTCTAGGCTAACGGCGTGGGCACCGAAGCAAAGGCCCAATTTGCCAATCACACCGGGTTCATCCTGGGCCAGCAGCCGCACATAAAAACGACTGACAATATCGGCCATGGGGCTGACTTTGCAGTAGTGCTGATGGCTACAGGCGAGCAGGGGATTGGCGTTTTTGGGCGTTACCTCGCGGCCCTGGCCCGAAACTAAGCTGGCGGCAATGTTCACGATGTCTGACACCACGGCACTGGCGGTTGGCCCTTCCCCGGCCCCTGGCCCAAAGAACATCACCTGGCCGATGGGATCGCCTTCTACCACAATGGCGTTGTATACATCGTTGACGGACGCTAGCGGGTGAGACTCTGGCACCAGGGTGGGATGGACGCGCAGTTCCAGTTCCTCAACGCCACCGGCCTCAGTGGCTCGAGCGTGGCGACGGGCAATGGCTAACAGTTTGATCACAAACCCCAAACGGTTGGCATAGGTAATGTCGGCGGCGGCAACGTGGCGAATCCCTTCACTATAGACCTCGGGTAGCTTAATCCGGCCTCCAAAGGCCAGGGAGGCCAAAATGGCGATCTTATCGGCGGCATCTAGCCCATCCACATCGGCGGAGGGATCGGCCTCGGCATAGCCCAGCCGTTGGGCATCGGCCAGGATCGGCTCAAAGTTGCCTCCTTCCCGCTGCATTCGGGTCAGGATGTAGTTGGTGGTGCCGTTGATGATCCCCGTCACGGCCTGGATCCGGTTCACCCCTAGAGCTTGTTTAAGGGGCTGAATGACGGGAATACCGCCCCCTACCGCTGCTTCGAGCAGGACGTAGACTCCGGCCCCGTTGGCGGCGGTAAAAATTTCGTCGCCGTAGCGGGCAATCACGGCTTTGTTGGCAGTGACGACGTGCTTGCCGTGGGCGATGGCTTTTAGAATCAAGCTGCGAGATGGTTCTAGGCCGCCCAACAGCTCTACCACTACATCCACGGCGGGATCGGTGACGATGCTCTCCAGGTCGGTTGTGAGGCAATCGGCGGGGATCGCAACGCTACGGGACTTGTCGAGGGTTCGTACTCCCACCTTGGCGAGGGTAATCTGGCTCAGTAAGGGATGACGACCTACCGGATCTAAGAGAATCTTGGCGGTGCCTGAACCCACCGTTCCCAACCCCAACAGCCCAACGTTGATACCCAAAGTTCTATACCCCTAGCTACGCGCTCTGCCTCCAATTGTAAAGGGAGACGGGAGCCAATAAAAAAGGAAGGAGTTTCCCCCTTCCTGCCGCTAATCCAACTAGAAATAAGTTGTTTTGCTAACCATCTGCCCTCACCCTAAAGCCCTCACCCTGGGAGAGGGGTTGGGGGTGAGGGACGTCTAAGAACCTAGTAGGTTTCGACGTGCCAGCGATGATCTTTCTTCATCTGCTTACGGAACTCCGTCCAGTCCACACCGTGCTTACTAGCTTCGGCGGACATGCCTTCGTCGATGCCGTCTTCCATGCCCTTGAGACCACACATGTAGGTGTGGGTGTTGGGCTTCTGCATCAGTTGCCACAGATCGGCGGCGTGCTCGGCCACCCGGTGCTGGATGTACATCCGGCCACCCTCGGCGTTTTGTTGTTCGCGGCTGATGGCGTAGGTGAGGCGGAAGTTATCGGGGTATTCGTTCTGGATGGCTTCCAACTCTTCCTTATACAGGATGTTGGGGGTGTAGGGCACACCGAAGATCAGCCAGGCAAGCCCCTTAAATTGGTAGTCGGAGTTGGCCTTGCGCTCGGCTTCCTTAAACATCCGCCACAGGTAGGCGCGGAAGGGAGCGATCCCCGTCCCGGTGGCCAGCATGATGATGGTGGCATCGGGATCGTTGGGCAGCAGCATTTCCTTGCCCACAGGGCCAGTGATTTTCACATCGGCACCGGGTTCGATGTTGCACAGGTAGGTGGAGCAAACGCCGTAGACGGTTTCGCCGGACTCGGGATGCTTGTATTCCAACTGGCGCACGCACAGGGAGACGGTTTTGTCGTCCATGTGGTCGCCATGGCGAGTAGAGGCAATGGAGTAGAGGCGCAGCTTGTGGGGCTTGCCGTTGGCATCGGTGCCTTCGGGAATGATGCCGATGCTTTGGCCTTCAACGTAGTGGAGGTTGCCTTCTGAGAGGTCAAAGGTAATGTGTTGAACAATACCTAACCCACCCTCTCCAACCAGGGGATCGTTGGAGAGCACTTTGCCCACGTAGGGCGCGTTGGGCTTGTAAAGGTTGACGGGAACATCGGCCTTCTGAGCCTTGGGGGTCGCTTGAGTCATGGGCTTTTCTGTGGGTTCAGGGGTCACAGGCGCTGACTCAATCACCGTCGGGGTCGCGTTGGCGATGGCTCCTGCCGTTTCCATGGGGCGGATACTGACAATTTTGCCGCCCATGCGGGTAATCCGCTGCATTTCTTGGTTCATACGGCTGTAGGGCACCGTGATGAAAACGCTGCCACTCTTGCGAATGGGGTTGCTCATCTTATCGGTTTCTGCATTCTGGCGCAGACCCTGCACCTCGTATAAAAATAAACGGCTACCAGCGAGGCTGCTGGCGTTGCCGCCACTCACACTTGGATTGTACATAGCTAACTTGCAACTCTCTTAACCCTACTAGTGGCAACAGGTCTACGGAGTTCAACCTGCCGCATCAAGCGTGGCCTAACCAAGGAAACCCCGGCCAACCCCAACGCCCTTATCTTTTTATTAGAGTATCACTGTAAGCTGGCCTGTAGGTCGGCCTACGGGCCAGAGAGTGCAAGTCATCGGTTGCCATCGCCTAGAAACCGAGGTCACTGACAGCGCCAAATTGTTTTTACTGTAGTAAAACCCTTGAAAAAAGACTGTGTTCTATGCAGCATCTTGGGCTTAAAACCATCGTAGGGGTGGGGATTCTTGCCCTGGGAGGGCTGGGGATTCTGGGTAGCCGCTTGGATTGGCGACTGTGGACGCGATCCCTGAGCTATCCCGACCGCCCCATCACGACGGCCAACTGGTATCGGCCCCAGTATCCAGTGCCGGGACAACCCACGCCGCCGCCCTGGATAGGGGTTGAGCCCACGGGTGAAACAGGGGAACTTTCCCCAGAGGTATTAGAGGAGGTCGCGGCCTTTGCGGAAGCCCAAAATTCCGTGGCTTTATTGGTGCTGCATCGGGATCGCCTCGTCTTCGAGCGCTACTGGCAGGGGCACGGGCCAGATAGCCCGGTCAACGGCATGTCGATGACCAAAAACCTGCTGGGTTTGATGATGGGCGTGGCCTTGGCGGAAGGACAGATCACCTCCCTATCGGATCGAGTGGGGACCTACTTGCCAGAATGGGCCGATGATCCCCGTGGGGACATCACCCTAGAGGATTTGCTCTACATGCAGTCGGGCCTGCGTAACGATGACCGCACCGACACCCTGAATTCCGACCTGGTCAAGCTCTACGGTGGATCCAACCTGAGACGCGTTTCTCTCTCCATTCCCCAGGTCAAGCCCCCCGGCCAGGGGTACGAGTACAACAACGTCAACTCGCAACTGTTGGCCTTCGTGTTGGAATCGGCCACGGGTGAATCCTTTGGCAGCTATCTCTCTAGCCGTCTGTGGCAACCCCTGGGGGCAGAGGACGCGTTTTTGTGGATGGATCGACCGGGGGGCAGCGCCAAGGCATTTTGCTGTTTCTTTGCCACCGCCCCGGATTGGCTGCGGGTGGGGCATTTGTTTTTGCGCCAGGGCCGCGTGGGAGCCAAGCAAGTCGTCCCGGCAGACTGGATTGATCAAATGCGGCAGGAGTCGCCCCTAGAGCCCACCTTTGGGATGCACCTATGGATTAAAGCTCGTACCCCCGACTACCCGCAGGTCAGGTCGGCCGCCTCCGTCCCTTTTCTGGCCCCCGACACCTTCTACTTAGATGGTCGCCACCACCAAAAGGTCTACGTTATCCCCTCCTATGACCTCGTGATTGTGCGGTTGGGGGAAGAGCCTCCCGCCTGGGATGATGCCGTGATTCCTAACACCTTAGTGCAAACCCTGAGGACGAGCGATGAGTGAGGGGGTAACCACACCAGTACTCGCCCTCAGGATAGCGACCCCACCCCTCAGCGTCTGTGAGGTTTAGCGGCGAGACTGCCCCCCTAGCTTGAGGCGCACAATCTCGAAGACACTGAGCAACTGCATTACCCCGACCAATCCCAAAACCCTCATGCGCATGCCGATAGTGGCGATGCGGTCATCCTGCAATACCTTTCGGCTTTGGGTAAAGGCATGGATGGTTAAGTCCTCGACGATAAACCGCACAAATCGACGATAACGCTTCCACCAAACAGGCTCATGGGTAATAAAGCGATCCACCTTGCCGCCGGTATACCGAGTCACACGAGTGGTTAAGGCCTTGAGGGTGTCACGAGCGGGATGACCAACACAGGCTTGGGGCATATAGTGGTGCTTGTAGCCAGCCTTGTAAACCCGCTGTGCCCATTCTCCATCGCCGGCGGATCGAAGATCGGAGCGGAAATTGCCAACTTCCTCAATGATGGATCGGCGAGTAAAGACATTGGCTGTCATCGCGATTTTGTGGGTGGCGATCAGCAATTCTTGGGGAAAGCCCAGCACCACTTGGTCATACAGCTCAATGGCCGTCGCCCTTTCTGGCTGCTGGGTAAACATATCAATGCGACCTGCCACTAACCCACAGTCTGGGTGGTTAGTTAAATATTGAGCCCCATGCTCCAGCCAATCTGGCTGGGGAATACAGTCAGAATCTGTAAAGGCAATGATGTCACCCTTGGCTAGGGTCAAACCTTTGTTCCTCGCCGCGTAGGATCCGGGAATCTGTTCCTGGGTCAGGATCACATGGTCAAAGCTGTGGGCTAAGTCAGTCAGGTTTTCCTCAGGATCGGAGCCATTGTCAATCACGATAATTTCGTAGCGGTGGCTGGGGTAAGTTTGCTGCTCTAGAGCCGCAAGACAGCTGCTTAGGCGACGGGCATCGTTATAGACTGGAATAATTACCGATACAAAGGGATCTACAGCAGGATCATGGGCCGTAGATTGAACAGCCTTTGGATCACTCTTCACGTTTACTACCTTGCGTTCATCATCGGATCTGAAGGTCTCGCTTAGCCTGGTGCTAGGGACAAGGGTACGCTTCAGGCACCGTTAAAAACGGTAGGGACAATGGCCTGCGCACGGGAGAAACTTCGTAGGCAGTGTACCATCCTTGAGCCAAACGGCTTGTCCCTAAATGGCTATGTCAGGGGAAGATCCGTTGATTCAAGACAAATGCATCCCCTGGAGAAAGCGGCCTCACTCTTCTCTAGTCGCACTCTAGTAGTGCTATGTTCCCTGATCGGTCTACAGTCTAGGCCGCACGGCCAACCAAGCAATGGCCAGCAAAAACGATACGTAGCCTGCCACAAAGATCCATTCCTGCCAAGGACCACCCGTCAACCCATCCATCAATAGAACCTCCATTCAACCCCAAGGAAAAAGGCTGGATTTATCTCGGAATTCCCTTGAACTATGGATCACAACTCCAGCGTTGAATCCAATGTTCCATCTCCGCTGGTAGGGGATGGCGGCGGCGTCCAGGTTTCTCCAGACAACAATGGCGGGTCAGGGCTTCCCCTAGAAGGTGATCCGCATCGGCCTCTAAGGATAGCCGATAGGTCACCTCGAAACTGGAGGACTCCAGTCGTTGGGGGTGTAGGGCAATGGTCACCCAGTCGCCACAGTGGATCGGTCGCCGGTAATCCATGCTGGCATGGATAATCGGGTAGGCCAAGGGGGCGGTAGGGCTAAAAAAGGCTTTTAGATCAAAACCAGCGGCCTGTAACGAGTCTTCGTAGGCGGCGTGGCACAGGGCCAACCCATTGGCAAAATACATTACCCCCGCCGCATCGGTATCTCGAAATCGGATAGGGCAGCGGTGGATAAAGGCCATGGGCTGACGTTGGGGTGAGCGGAGAAGCTAGCTAGCGTTGGGCTGGGCTGGCCGGTAGGGATAGTCTACCGGAACCGCCGAAGCATCATCACCCTCAGCGGCAGGGGACTGGGTTTGCCCTAGGGCGGCCATGGGGTTGTTGATGACGTTGAGCAGGTTAGCAATTCCGTACTCCAACACCTCGCCCGGATCCATCGCTACCCAGCCTTCGCCGGTGAGTTGGCGTACCTCAAAGTGGAGGTGGGGGCCAGTGGAGGTGCCCGTGCTGCCCACCAGACCAATCACTTCGCCCTGTTCAATCCATTCACCAGATCGTACCGCCACCTGGGACAGGTGGGCATAGCGAGATTCTAGGTTGCCGTCCCCGTGGCGCAGAATGACCGTGAGGCCGTAGCCGCCAAGGAAATCTGCCACGGCCACCCGACCCGCCTGGGTCGCCAGCACAGGGGTCCCCATCGGGGCGGCTAGGTCGGTACCCGAGTGGAAGCGCCAGGATTGATGGACAGGATGCATACGCCAGCCAAACACCGAGGAAATCGGGGCCGGAATCGACAGGGGAAAGACAAATTCTTCGTTGCCCCGGCGCAGGATATTAAGCGGACGAATGCGGTCATTGAGGGCGGCGCGGCTGACAACACTGCGGCTGTCTAAGCTCACGCCACGGGGGCTAACGGTTACAGTTCCAGAGGGTAGCCGGGAGCTGCCCACCAAAGAGCCACTGGGGGCTAGGGCACCGCCTGGGGTGGTGGCCACACCTGAACCGGGGATCACCCCGGCCCCACCGCCACAGTTAGAGGCTGTTTGGCCACTGGAAACCGTGATTTGGCACCCCGTTGAGCGCTCTGCAAAGACCACGTTAGGAGCCGCAGGGGACGAGGTGGCTCCCACATCGTAGCGGGTGGGATCGATAAAGACACTGTTGTACCCCGCTGGTACCGATTCATCGGCGGCAATTTCTCCGGGTACCACGAGGTCGGCGGCGCTAGGAGCGGCGGGGGCACTCGTCGGGGCCGCCGCCCCACCCATGGTGGATTCGTTAGCGGTGGACACGGGCGAGGCTGGCGTCAGCAAACTCTCGGCCATGGTGGGGGCAGCGGCGGGCTCAGGGATGACGATGGCCGCAGCGGTTGGGGGTGGAACCGGGGGTTGCATGGGCTGGCTTACGTGGGGGGGAGACGTCTTGGCAATGGGAGGGGGTGAAGGGGGTGAAAACTGAGGTTTGACGGGGGCCGTCAACGTTACCGATGATCCGGCAGAACTGCCCAGGTGGGGCAAGCTGACTTGGGCACTGGGAACGACTTCCCCATCGGGAGCCTTAACCGGGGATTCTGCCATCGGCTCAGGCTCGACAACCTCCAAACCCTGTTCCTCAGCGATTGCTACACCACTTGCCATGAGGCTGAAACTACCCATCAGGACAAGCCCTTGGGTGGGGTGTAGTCTAGGTAGCCTCCCGAGGGCTGAGCCATGGTAGACTGCGCCCTGGGCTAGTCTAGAGAGCCGAGAGAATCGGGTTGAATTGTGCTTAGAGTTCACCATCGATCAACCGCTACGCATTGTAGCCTAAAGTTACTTCACCAGGTTTAACTTCCCATTCCAGGGGCGCAGGGGTACCGTCGGAGGAGATCCGCACCGACAGGTTCCCGGAGGGGGCAAGACCCATTACCGTGGCTGCCCGGTGATGAATCACCACAGACTGGCCTAGGTGGGTCATGCGCTGCTGATAGAGCGTCAGAAAAGCTTGGTCTCCCCGACTTTGCCAAACGCTGTAGCCCTGCATAAGCCCGTAGAGCGCCACAGCGGCGACGCCCTCCAAGGTATTCAGGGGGTTGGGGAGCGGTTCCGGCAACTTTAGTAACTGTCCTAGGGAAATTCCCGTAGGCGGCACTGGGTTTTGGACGTTCAGCCCCAACCCGACCACCACCGCCTGCACCCGATCCCCCTGTACCCGGGTGTCCACCAAAATGCCCCCCAGTTTGCGCCCTTGCACCACAAGATCGTTAGGCCATTTTACCTGAACCGCAATACCCAGGTTTTCTAGGCTGGTGGCTAGCCCCCAAGCACTCGCCAGAGTGATATAGAGGCTGCGCTCCACGGTCATCTCTGGCCGCAGCCCGAGGGAGAGGTACAGCCCGCCCGGAGCCGACTGCCACTGGCGTCCCCACTGTCCCCGTCCGGCTCGCTGGGTAGCCGCGATGCATACGGTTCCCGCCGCTGCCCCTGCCGCCATTTGGGCCATCAGATCGTGGTTGGTTGACTCGGTTTCTTCTACCCACTGAACTTGGAAGCGCGGCCGTAACCCCGAAAACTCTGGCAAAACACCGAGGCTACCAGGCGATTGCCGGAGGGCTTGCTGTAGGGAATGGAGATCCACGGGATGGTTCAACAACGCAGCGGAGAGGAATCGACAGATGGCACTGGACTATGGCCGTAGCCAGCTTGGTTGAGACATTGCCCTTTTGAAAGGTTAGAAGGTGACAACCTTGGCACGTTGGTCTGAATGTCCTAGCCCACGGGACGACAGCGATAACAATCGGCCCTAGCCTATCATCTACGGGAAAACCCCTAGGCCCGTTGAGAAGAGCCCCCGCCAGAACTTAACAGGGAAGGGGATGACCTTAACAAAGGCTCTACACATCCCTGAATTCTCAACGTTGCGGCGGCTACAGCCCCCAAAATACTGCGTCATTCAACACTGGGTATGCGTTTGCCCAGGCAAACCCTAGGGCTTCAGCCAGAGAATGGGATGGCTCAGTTTATAATGACCGCTTAAATGCCGTAACGGCTTACATTCATCCCGCCCTGGGGCATGACCCATTCCCCAGGGGGCTCAGACTATAATTAATTCCCTCTGAGAAGGTTGGCCCCTGAGTATTAGGACGCAGTCATGACAGGTTCAGGGTTTCAAAACGAGGCATCCGTTGAGGAGTCCTGGGGTGGCCTGAGTATGGCCGATATGCTGACGCTTCCCCTGGAACAGCGGCAGCTGATGGTGTGGCTCATTCGCCAGTCTACGGTGACCCTGACCGAGGTGGCCCAACAATTGGGCGTGTCTGAACTAGAGGCCCAGCAGCAGCTCGCCTCCCTATTAACCCTGGGCTATGTGCAGGTGGTGCCTTCTCCCCAGGGCGAGGGATGGACGGAAGATCTATCCCCCGCAGAGTCCTCCCCCGTGCATTACCGAGCCCGGATTTTATCGCGCCAGCGGGCGAGCAGTGGGGATCCGTCCGAAGGTTCGACCGTGGCCCCCCTAGCGGTGATGCTGAGCGGCGCAAAGGTGGTAGCCCCAGGGAGAACCCTTACTCTGAGCGTGACGGTGACCAACAAGGGCGAAACCAGCGCCATCATCGATGTGTTCCTGGAGGATCTGCCCGCCTCCCTCTACGCCTGGGTCTCCTCCACCCAGGAACGACTGGCCCTCGGCCCCGACCAAAGCCGGGAGGCGGTGTTTAGCTTTCAGGTGCCTGCCACCGCCATGGCCGGATACTACACCTATGCCCTGGTGGTCGATGCCCCCCAGCACTACCCCAGCAGTCCGCCCCAGCGGTTTGAGCAGCGGGTGCAGGTGTTGCCCGCCGCCGAAGATACCGACCAGGCCAACGACCCCACCTTTTTTCTGCTGCCGCCCACCCGATCCGCCAGCCCCGTTAGCCTTTCCCCTGGCGAAACCCTGGATCTTCAGGTGGTTGTCCACAACCGGGGGCAGCGGGTGGATCGGTTTCGTCTGCGGTGTTTAGATCTGCCCACCGAATGGCTCAC
>CAZWNR010000056.1:0-12722 GCA_964635665.1 uncultured bacterium
GGGGGGCGATGGCCCGCTGAATTTCGGCCATGGCGGTAGGGAATAGGTAGAGCCGAAACCAGTCTTGGCGGCGACGTTTGTGGAAGGCGACCCGTCCGGCCACCAGGGGATGCTCTAGGGAGGGCAGGGGCAGGGTGGCCATGATCAGCAGGGTGGGTCGAGGCAGGCGGTGGCAGTTTTGGTGCCAAAAGTCCCAGCCGCTAACAAGGATGGTGTTCTCATCGATATCGATCTGTTCCACCTGCACCCGCGAGCCAAATTCTCCGGCCAGGGCAGCGGCTAGTTGGCCCTTGAGGGGCAGATCATTCACCAAGATGAGCGTGGGGCCAGGGTAGGCCGGGGCCGCACAAATTAATAGACGGCGAATTTCCTGGTGGGCACGGCTCTGAAACTGCGGGGTGTTGGGCAGGGGCAGGTGATCAGGAAGATAGAGATGGACTAGGTCATTACGGCGGTCGGGGGCAAATTTGAGGCAGGTTAAATCCTCTAGGCCAAACCGCTGGCAAAAGATTTCGGCCTTAGCTTCGTGATCCAACGACGCCCCGACCAGCACCACGGGCTGTGGTTTCCAGATCTGCTCTCGGTAGACCGACAAATCGACCGGGGTGCAGTGCAGGGTGATGTGGCCAGATTGACGGTCGGTGACAAACCAACGGAGGTGATCAGCGTCGGCAAAGGCCGACCAAAACCGCCGCCAAGCCAGGGGCATAGCCTCGGCCCGTCCCTCCGTCGTCAGGATTCGATGGAGGTGGTGCAGACGATCCTGATCGTCCTCCTCCAGCAGGTGGCAGTGGTAGGGGTTAGGGGGATGCTGAAAGGCGGTGTAGGTGAGGGCAACGCGGGTATCGCGGATGAGATCTCGGTGCTGGGCATAGGCCAGCCCGAGTTCCTCCCAATCGCCGTGGGCGAGGGTGACGGTGAGCAGGTCCTCCAGCCAGGTTTCTAAATGATCGGCATCGTCTATCAGGGTGGGAATGCCGGGAGGAAACGCGCCCGTATCTCCCAAACGGTCGGCCAGCCAAGCGGTCGGCGTGGTAATCAGCAGCCCAGTAAAGTCATCATCTGGCCAGCGACTGCCGACCTGAATGGCCTTCGTTAGTCCTAGGCGTTCCTGCAATCGAGGCAAGTCGCCCAACAGCAGCCGTTGCTGGGTAAGGGGGGGCACCACCAACACCGCTGGCCCCGGCCACAACAGCAGAGCCACTAGGTAGCTGACCCGATAGTCTCCCTGGTAGGCCGATAGCCCCCCCACCTGCAGGAGCGCACTGCGGCCTAGGCGCAACGCCCGCGCCACCAAACGAGCCAGGGTGAGGTGGTGCGGCCAGCTAGAGTCGCCGCAGTCTCGCAGGAACTCGCGCAGTTGTTGGTGTACTTGGGCTTCAATCACCATAGGCGGCGACCACGGCAAAAAACGACAACGGGACGACCTTGGGGTAAGCCTCCATTGTTGCACACCTGATTTAGCGGCGAGTGGTGGGGAATACAGCGAATATCACCCTATCCACACCCTGAGCACAACACCACAGCCGGATACTCAATTCAGCTGGTTTGCCTCCGGTATCGGCGGACGAGGAGACCCCACTTCTACGATTGGTCGGAATAGAAGTTGGGGTTTTCCTATTCGGATTGGGTAGGGAGTTGGCTTCCGGGGGGGGGTGCCCCCTAGGATCCACTGCGTTTCCCGTAGCTTGGGCCGCGAGGGAGATGGAGCAGTTGACGTTTCTGTAACATGATGTTACTAATTGCAACAAAATAATGGTTACACTTTAGGCACAGTTGGGGTTCCCCCAGTCAATCCAGTGACCTTTACCCTGAGGCAGCTCGGCCATGATCGGAGCGAACTATCTGGGTTTTCATCAATGTGAATTTCGGGTGTGGGTGCCCCAGCGCCAGCGAGTTGCCATTCGGTTCCTAGACATGCCAGAGCGAACAGTGCCCCTTTCCCCCAAGCCAGGGGGCTATTGGGCTGCAGTGATCGATGGCGTTTCTCCAGGTACGCTGTACCAGGTGTTCCTCGATGGTGAAGTACTCCGACCTGACCCAGCCTCTAGGTACCAACCCCAGGGGGTGCATGGGCCATCCCAGGTGGTGGATCCCAAAGCCTACGGGTGGGGCGATCAGCGCTGGACGGGGTTGCCCCTGTCGAGCTTTGTGGTGTACGAACTGCACGTCGGCACCTTTACCCCGGAGGGCACCTTTGATGCAATCATTCCCCGCCTGCCAATCCTCAAAGACCTCGGCATTACTGCCCTAGAACTGATGCCCGTGGCCCAGTTTCCCGGCAGCCGCAACTGGGGCTACGACGGGGTCTATCCCTTTGCGGTGCAGCACAGCTATGGTGGGCCAGAGGGGCTGAAACGGCTCGTCGATGCCTGCCATCGGCAGGGCATGGCGGTGGTGCTAGATGTGGTCTACAACCACCTTGGCCCCGAAGGCAACTACACCGCCGACTTTGGCCCCTACTTTACCCAGCGCTACAACACCCCCTGGGGTGCGGCGATCAATTTCGATGATGCCTACAGCGACGGGGTACGAGAGTTTGTGCTAGATAATCTGCGCATGTGGGTGCAAGACTTTCACCTAGATGGACTGCGCCTAGATGCGGTGCACGCCATCTATGACTTCAGCGCCCAGCATATCTTGGCGGAAATGCAGCAGGTGGTGCAGCCCTTGGCCGAGGCACGGGGCTATCCCTGCTATCTGATGGCCGAAAGCGACCTGAATGATCGGCGGGTGATTGCGCCCCCAGACCAAGGTGGGCATGGGCTAAATGCCCAGTGGAGCGACGACTTTCACCACGCGCTGCATACCCTCCTCACCGGGGAAGACGGCGGCTACTACGAAGACTTTGGCAGCCCCGAACAATTGGCCAAGGCGCTACAAAAGGGGTTTGTCTACGATGGAGCCTATTCCCGCCACCGCCGGCGGCGGCACGGTAACGATGCCAGCGACCTACCGCCCCAGCAATTTGTGGTTGCCGCCCAAAACCACGATCAGGTGGGTAACCGCATGTTAGGAGATCGCCTGAGCACCTTGGTGAGCTTTGAGGGGTTGAAGCTAGCGGCGGGGACGGCGCTGCTGTCGCCCTACGTGCCGCTGCTGTTTATGGGGGAAGAATACGGCGAAACCGCCCCTTTTCTCTACTTTATTGACCATGGCGATCCCGACCTCGTCGCCGCCGTGCGCGAGGGCCGTAAACGGGAATTTGCCGCCTTCCATGCCCTTGGTGAGCCGCCCGATGCCGCTAGTCCAGACACCTTCCAAAAATGTGTTTTGAACTGGGATCACCGCACCGAAGGCAAACAGGCCACCCTCTGGCGCTTTTACCAAGCCCTGCTGCAACTACGAAAACAAATCCCAGCCCTAGCGGTGGGAGAAAAGCGCCACATTGCCGCCAAATGTACCCCGGCCAAAGGTATTGTTTGTTGGCAACGCTGGCAAGAAGCCTCTGAAGTGCTGATTTTAGCCAACTTCCAGCCCGAACCTGTCCCCTACCTACCTATCCTCGATGGTCACTGGCATCGTCGCTTAGAGTCTGCCAGCGAAGACTGGCTGGGGCCCGGCAGTACAACCCCGGCTGTGTTGGCCCTTGGCACAGAATTTCACCTCCCGTCCCAAAGCCTTGTGTTGTATGAGCGTAGTAGTGGTTAAACGGTTTGGTGTGCCGAATTTGATCGACCACATTCGACGTCGTCACCCTTAGCCCCCACCCCTTAAATCCCTTCACTCCCCCTACCCATCATGCGCATCCCCCTCGCGACGTACCGACTTCAGTTCAACCCGGCCTTTGGCTTTCGGGCAGCCCAGCGAATTTTGCCCTACCTGCAAGAATTGGGCCTGTCGGATATCTATGCATCACCCATTTTCAAGGCGCGTCAGGGCAGCACCCACGGCTACGACATTGTGGATCCGGCGCAGCTTAACCCCGAACTCGGTACCGAGGAGGACTTTGCGGCCCTCACCACCGATCTAGCCCAGCGGGAGATGGGCTGGCTTCAGGACATTGTGCCCAACCACATGGCCTACGACAGCGAAAACCCTTTCCTGGTAGACATTCTGGAGCATGGCCCCCATTCGGAATACAGCGACTTTTTTGATGTGGCCTGGGATCACCCCTACGATGATTTTCGGGGTAAGTTGTTGACGCCGCTTCTAGGGGATTTTTATGGGCGCTGCCTAGAACGGGGAGAACTCAGCCTCGATTACGACGAAGATGGGCTAACCGTAAACTATTACAGCCTGTGGGTGCCCCTGCGCATCGAGTCCTACGCTCGGTTTATTACCCACGACATGGATCGTTTAGCCCGTACCCTAGGCCGCAGCCACCCAGATTTTGTCAAGCTGCTGGGCATCCTCTACATGGCCAAAAATATCTCGACGGAAACCACCGGGCGGGAACGGAAAGATCAGGCACTCTTCATCAAAGAATTACTGTGGGAGCTATACAACAGCAGCTCAGAGGTGCGCGATTTTATTCAGCAGAATTTGGCGATTTTTAACGGCAAAGTTAGTGAACAGGGAGATCGCTACGATTTGCTCGATAGCCTGCTGTCGGATCAGTTTTTTCGGTTATCTTTTTGGAAGGTAGGGGCCGAAGAATTAAACTATCGCCGGTTTTTCACCGTCAACGAACTAATTTGTCTGCGCATTGAAGATCTAAAGGTGTTTCAAAAAACCCATTCGCTGATTGGCCAATTGGTAAAGTCAGGTCATATCCAAGGCCTGCGGGTTGATCATTTGGATGGGCTATATAACCCAGAACAATATCTGCGGCGGCTCAGAACTCGCTGTGGCGAAGATCTTTATGTGGTGGTAGAAAAAATTCTAGAATGGGAGGAAACACTGCCCGAGGGTTGGCCGATTCAAGGCACCACGGGCTATGACTTCTTGAACCAGGTGAATGGTCTATTTTGTCAGTGCGATAACGAACGCGCCTTCAACGCTATCTATCGCCGTATGGTTGACCATTCCCCCAACTACGGGGAGTGGATGATCGACCGTAAACGACTTATTGCTGCGACCAATCTAGTGGGTGATGTCGATAATCTAGGCCACCTACTGAAGGGCATCGCCGGAAAATATCGCTACGGGCGAGACTTTACCCTTAGCGGTTTACGTAAGGCAGTCCTAGAGGTACTGGTGCATTTTCCCATCTATTGCACCTACATCAATGAAGAGGGCGTGAGTGATCGAGATCGGGCCTACATTAAACAGGCTATCGATAGAGCCTATAAGCGTATCCCCCAGTTGCAGAATGAGCTGGAATTTATCGAAAAAATCCTCACCCTTGACTACGAAGATCTGCTGAGCGACGAAGATAAAGCCCAGTGGCTTCACTTCACGATGCGCTTTCAGCAGTTTTCTGGGCCACTGATGGCTAAGGGACTAGAAGACACCCTGTTCTATGTTTACAATCGCCTAATTTCCCTCAACGAAGTGGGCGGCGATCCCGGCACCTTTGGGGTAACCCTCAAGGAGTTTCATACCTTTAACCAGCGGCAACTGGCCCACTGGCCCCACACCCTCAACACCACCTCTACCCACGACACCAAACGCAGCGAAGATGTGCGAGCAAGGCTGAATGTGCTATCGGAGATCCCTGAGGAATGGGATCAGCAGGTGCGGCGCTGGCAATCGCTCAATGATCCCTTCAAACTAGTCACCAAAAAACGTACGATTCCCGATCCGAACAACGAATATTTTCTCTATCAAACCCTGGTGGGAGCTTTCCCTTTTGGTGACACCCCCCAAGAGTACAAAACCTTTGTGGAGCGGATAAAAGCCTACGTCATCAAAGCGGTGCGCGAAGCAAAGGTTTATACGGCCTGGCTGCGGCCTGACACAGAGTACGAGGAAGGTTTTGTGACCTTTGTGGAGCGCATCCTAAAGGACAGTGAAAATAACGAATTTTTGTCAGAATTCCGCTCCTTTCAGCGAAAAATTGCAGAGTACGGCATTTACAATTCCCTCTCCCAAACCCTGATTAAGCTGACGGCCCCCGGTGTACCCGATATTTACCAAGGTACGGAACTGTGGGACTTTAGCCTGGTCGATCCCGACAATCGCCGCCCGGTAAACTACGACGAACGGCTCTCCTTTTTGCAGGAAATTCAACGTCGCTGCCAGACGGATCTCAAAAGTCTGCTGTCTGACCTGCGGGCCACCCGCTACGATGGACGCCTGAAGCTCTTTCTGATCACGCGTACCCTGGCGGCAAGGCGGCAATTTCGGACGGCCTTTGAGATGGGAGACTATCTCCCCATTACCGTAGAAGGAGACCGATCCAACCACATCGTTGCCTTTGCCAGAACCCATCAAGGCCAGACCGCCATCACGGTGGTGCCTCGCTTTTTGACGAGCCTGATCAACCCCGACCAAGACCCCTGCGGCAAAGCCATTTGGGGCGATACCACCCTGGTTTTACCCTCAGAATTCAAAGGCCCCTGGTACGATGCCATCACCGATGTAAAGCATCGGGATCAAGCCCGTATGCCAATCAGCAAGATTCTGCAAACCTTCCCAGTGGCGCTTCTCGTCAATGGGAAGAGTGGTTAAGCTTTAGGGGTAGAAAATCCAAGCTTTTTCCCCGTGAAACTATCTGTTCCTGCCCCTGCCAGTGATCTAACGATCTGGCAAATCCATGCTGTGCGTTCCTATATCAAAACCTCCTGGCAAACGCTCTCTCGATCCCTGAGTAATATCCTAGAGGCCGCCCAGGACGAGAAAATTGAGCACGTTGAGGGAACGCCCTGGCCCGTCTATATTTCGCCCCAGGAAGATCGCTACACCGTGGAAAATGCGCTACTGGCGGTGCTCAGCCCCGAAGAATTTGCCCAGATTGACATCCGCATCCTGCCCGCCGATTACAGCCAAGTGACCGAGCACGGCCTGCTCTACCTGCCCCACGACTATGTGGTACCCGGTGGCCGCTTCAACGAAATGTACGGCTGGGATAGCTACTTTATTGTGCTGGGGTTGCTGCGGGATGGCGAACTGCTGATGGCCAAAAGCATGGTGGATCAATTTATCTACCAGGTGAAGCACTACGGCACGGTGCTCAATGCCAACCGCACCTACATGCTTAACCGTTCCCAGCCCCCGGTGCTCACCCTAATGGCCAGGGCCGTGTTTGAGCACACCGGCGATCGGGAGTGGCTGCAATCTCTGCTGCCCATCCTAGAGCGCTACTACCACTACTGGATGGTGCCCCCCCACCTCAATACTGCCACTGGCCTCTCCCACTACCACGCCCTCGGCCATGGCCCCGCCCCGGAGGTAATTGCCTCTGAACGCGACGAGGCCGGACTCACCCACTACGACCGTGTACGCAACTATTTCCGGCAGCACGGCCACGAGATCACCGACTACGACGTTAGTCTCTTCTACAGCGCCGACACCGACGAACTCACCGACCTGTACTACCAGGGCGACCGTTCCATGCGCGAAAGCGGCTTCGACATCACCAACCGCTTTGGTCCTTTCAGTGCCGACATCCTCCACTACGCCCCCGTCTGCCTCAACGTGCTGCTCTACCAAATGGAGCAAGACCTCACCCACTTTTGCCAGATCCTCGACTGCCAGTGGGAAGCCGACATTTGGCAAAATCGCGCCCAGCACCGCCACCAGCTCATCGACCACTACCTCTGGGACGACGAAGCTGGACTTTACTACGACTACAATGCCCACACCGAACAGCGTCGCCCCTACGACTTTGTCACCACCTTCATGCCCCTTTGGGCGGGCCTCGCCTCCCCCTACCAGGCCCTGCGCGTGGTCGATAACCTCTACAAATTTGAGGCCCCGGGCGGACTCGTTACCAGCACCCACGTCTCTGGCAACCAGTGGGACGCCCCCTTCGGCTGGGCACCGCTGCAATGGTTCGCCGTCCAAGGGCTAATCAACACGGGCTACAAAACCGAAGCCCGCCGCATTGCCCTGCGGTTTGTACAATTGGCGGTGAAAGAGTTTGAAAAAAGCGGCACCCTTGTCGAAAAATACGATGTAGAACGCTGCTCTGCCAACGTCTCTGACGAGATTCAATTTGGCTATAGCTCCAACGAAATCGGCTTCGGCTGGACTAACGGCGTTGTCTCCGAATTTCTCAGCCTGCTAGAAGATCGCCTCCAAGCCCTGACGGAACAGGCTGCTTAGGAAAGATTTGACGGTCGAAGTTAGCCACCCCCTAATCCCATAGACTCATCCACCCCGCCCACCCCGGTTCAGCCCATGAGTGTAGATATCCTTATGCCCCAGCCACTCCTACACCGTGCGAGTGAGATACAGCAGTTCCCAGAATGATTGTTAATTCCTGAAAATTTGGGTCTTGTCCCGTAAATCTGGTGGATAATACCTGCCAAAGTAGGACTTATCTAGCGGATCTAATACCAATCCAGTATGAATTTGAGAATAATAGAGGGTGGCGTTCGAGAGGGTAGATAGGATGGCCCGCCCCTTTGTCATCGATATCGCCGAAAGTGAAGCCTTTCTGGAAAAAAGCCTGAAGCAGGCGAAAACGGGGTTCCGCAAAGAGCGGTTGCAAATGCTGTGGTGGATCAAGACGAAGCAAATCCGCTATCGGCAGGAGATTGGTGAGCGGTTGGGGCGCAGCCCCGCAACGATAAGCCGCTGGCTGTCGTTGTATCGTCAAGGGGGTTTGGCGGCGCTGATGGAGGAGAAGAAAGCGCCCGGAGCGGTGCCTCAGATTCGGGGGGAAGTGCTGGAGAAACTGAAGCAACGTCTGGGCCTCGGAGGAGGGGTTTCGCAGTTATGGGGCGATTGTGGAGTGGTTGCAGCAGGAGTGCGGTCTGAGGGTGCACTATGAGACGGTGCGGCAGGTTGTGAGAAACAAGCTTCAAGCCAAGCTGAAAGTGCCTCGTCCTCGGAGCCTGAAGCAATCCCCAGAGGCGATAACGACCTTTAAAAAAACCTCAGTCTCGCCCTGATGGCCCTGCAATCGATGCTGAATCTGCCGACGATTCGCTATCTGGTGCAGGACGAAAGCCGGATTGGGCGCAAAACCGAGACCGCACGGGTGATTACCGCCAAGGGCGTCAAACCTATCGCCAAGGTGGATTGGCCCCGGGAAGCCTTCTGGCTCTATGGGGTGGTTGACCCCGTGAGTGGATGGCCTTGGAGCCAAACCCACACCCATCTGAATCAGACGCATGTTCAGCAATTTCTGGATACCCTCTCCCGTGCCCTCGGCGATACGGTGGTGGTGATGCAACTCGACCGAGCGCCCGCCCATCGGGCCAAAGCGATTCAATGGCCCGAAAACATCATTCCCCTCTTTCAATCTCCCCATTGTCCGGAACTTAACCCCATAGAGCGCTTTTGGCAGCACCTCAAAGCCACCTGGAAAGGGGAAAACTTTCCCTCCCTGGAGTCCCTTCAACAGCGGGTTGACCAAGAACTTGCCCGCCTGACCTCAGAGCAGGTGCAGTCCATCACGGGCTACGACTTCATTTTCGATGCCCTACTCCAAACCGCATTCCAGAAAGTAGCCTAAATTATGCTCATCTTTATTTTTTATTGGTATTACCCAAAGAGGTACAACCGTGATCAAATCCTGCTTAAGCTAAACCAAATTTATTCTAAGGAAACCGTCTGCCCTTGAGCCTGTGATGGCCAAAGGGCAGTTTATGTCTCTGCCCCACAAACATTGGCAATGTATGTATCCTTAGCAACGCCATCTAACCAATTGTTGCACCAAAATGCCAAAAGCTAGATGGCTGAGTTGCCTAGGTTATCCACATTCGATAGGCCTGATCGTTAGCCTGCTTAGTGCTTAGTGATCCGATGGTGTCTCGAACTTCTAAACTGCCACCTGCCGCAAAAAGACGCCGAGGGAGTCTGCGACTTTTTCGGCCCAGTCTTCTTGGGCATAGTGACCGACTTCTTCCAGGGTTTTGAGTTCGCCGTTGGGGAGGTCTTTAACGCAGGTTTCCGCTAGGCTAACGGGCAGCCAAGGATCGCTGAGGCCCCACAGCAGCAGGGTTGGATGATCCCAGGTTTTTAGGCCCGCTTCGATGGCGGCGGTGGTGGCGGGTAAATCCATGCGGCGCACGGTCACTAGCAGAGCGCGGCCCACGTCGGAGCTTTGCAGAAAGGGGCGACGGTAAATATCTAAGTCGTCGTCATCCACTTGGTAGGGGCCACCACCTTCTAGGGTGCGGTCTACCAGGATGGGATCCTGAGTAATCATGTCTCCGGCTAAGGGAATGCCGAACTGGCGCATTTTCCAGGGCAGCTTGGCCTCGGCACTGATGGGCGCATTGATAATCGCAAGGCGATCTACCCGGTCGGGGTTTTGTAGGGCAAACTGAATCCCCACATGGCCCAAAAATCCCTGGGCGACGAGATGTACCTTGGGAATCTCCAGGGCGTCTAAAAACTGGCCGAGGGCTTCTACCAGGGCGGCGGGGGTGTAGGTAAAGTCGCGCTTGTCGGGCTTTTCAGAAAAACCGTGGCCGATCCAGTCTGGGGCAATGGATCGAAAGCCCTGCTCCGCCAAGACGGGCATGATGCCACGCCAGCTATAGCCCTGGGACACCAGCCCGTGGAGCAGCAGCACAGGCAACTTCGGACTCTCCCCCACGGGGGCCGCTTCCCGATAGAACCAGGTCAACCCATTAACAACGACGGTTTGCTCTGAAATCCCCACCACATCTCCCCAACTCAGTGGATTGAGCTTACCGCCCAGAGGGAACCCTGGGCAACCCTGGGGAGATGACTAGGGCAAATGATGCTGTTAGGGCTGGGCCAAGGGGACAAAGTCTAGGGGCTTCACCTGCTGAAGCACCGTGGCCATGGCTCCATGGAGGTGGCCATTGGTGGCCAACAGTCGCCCGCTTTTCACCACCAGGGGGCTTTGATCGTAGGCGGTGACTTTGCCCCCCGCTTCTCTTACCAGGGCAATGCCAGCGGCGATGTCCCACGGCGACAGACCCCGTTCCCAGTAGCCATCGAGGCGACCGCAGGCCACGTAGGCCAAATCCACCGCCGCCGATCCGCCCCGCCGCACCCCCTGGGTGAGATGGGTGAACTGGCAGAACTCGGCGTAGTTGTTGTCGGCGGTGTCGCGACGGTCGTAGGCGAACCCGGTAACCAGAAGGCTTTGGGCTAAGTTGTCGGTGGTGGAAACCCGCATGGGTTGGCGGTTGAGGGTGGCCCCCAGGCCCTTTGCCCCCTGGAATAGCTCGTTCAAAATCGGGTTGTACACCACCCCCAAAATCGGTTCACCCTCAAACAGCAGGCCAATGGACACCGAGCAAAAGGGGTATTGGTGGGTGTAGTTGGTGGTGCCGTCGAGGGGATCAATGGCCCAGAGAAAGGCGCTACCCCCCAGGCCCGATGCTCCGGATTCCTCCGCCAAAATGCCGTGATCTGTAGGCAGATGACGCCCCATGACCGCCATCACTGCCGCCTCCGCCGCCCGGTCGGCCTCTGTCACCAAATCGCCAGAACGGCCCTTTTCCCGCACATCCTGGAGATTACCCCAGTAGTGCTGAAGCACCGCCCCGGCAGAATGGGCTGCTTCGGTGGCCACATCTAGCCAGGTTTGCAAGTCACGGTCGGAGGGAAAAGTCATTACGGCAGAGGGGTTGCAACAGGTGACAAAGCTGAGTCATGCTGAGTCGCTACGATACCAGATTACCCCCTATTCGCGCCCTGCCCCATCCAACTCCCATTACTCCTATCCCTCTGCTACCCAACTGGCTGCCAGCCCTGCCCCCCGTCGCCATGTCGCTGCCTATAATGGGACGTAATCATCGGAGGGCCGTCCATGACTCAACCCCTGATCAACCCAGAACCTTACACCCTGGAAGTCTCCGACGAGCACCCGGATGGCATCGTCACCGCCATCGACACCCGCCACCTTGTGATCGAAGACGATACCCCCGTGGACAACTTTCAATCGGCCCAACAGCAGCGACTCCTGATCGACCCGCTCTACAGTACCCGCCCCATTCCCGCCCCATTCATTGCCGAAGCCAATGTGGGCCTGTTTTACGAGCTGAAGGGCGACCCCATCGTGCCCGATGTGCTGCTCAGTTTGGGGGTGAAGCGGGCGGAGGACTTTTCCCAGCGGGACAACCGCACCTACTTTGTCTGGCAATTTGGCAAGGTTCCTGAAGTTTGCATCGAGATTGTCTCTAACCAGGAGGGCGATGAGATTGAACTGAGTTCAAAATCCCAGCGCCGAGGCAAGGTTCGCAGCAAGAAGGCCCGTTATGCCCAGATGAAGGTGCCCTACTACGTGGTATTTGACCCCCTCCAGCAAATTCAGGGCGACGCCAACATGGCCGGGGCGCTCTTGCGGGTGTGGACGATTTCCCCCACAGGCTATGTAGAATTGTCGCCCCCCTCAGGCCTCACCGACGTTGGCCAGACCGTTTGGCTAGAGGGCATTGGGCTAGGGCTAACCCTGTGGTTTGGAGCCTACGAAGAGGACATTCCCCGCCTGTGGTTGCGGTGGTGTGATCGCGTAGGACAGTTAATCCCAACTGGGGCAGAGGGGCAGGTCGCCGAGCGCCAGCGGGCCGAACGTCTAGCCCAAAAACTCAGGGAACTGGGCATTGATCCCGATACCCCATAGGACACCGACGGAAAGATACCCACGTTTACCCCACCAGGGGTTCCTCGTTCACCGGAGTCTCCCCGTCCCATGGAAGGGTGGGGCGTTGATCAGGACTTAGGCTTTGCCTGGGAAGTGTTGCCTG
>CAZWNR010000057.1:0-12549 GCA_964635665.1 uncultured bacterium
CCTAGCCTGTATCCTAGCGCGGCGAGTCGGAGCAGGGGGTGAGCCTAGCCACGAATGCCGAGCTTTTGGATCAGGGCGCGATAGCGGTCGCTGTCTTGCTTTTGTAGGTAGGCCATCAGGCGCTTGCGGTGGCCGATCATCTTCAGCAGACCACGGCGGGAGGAGTAATCTTTCTTATTCTTTTGGAGGTGCAGGCTGAGGCGATTGATGCGCTCGGTCAGCATGGCGATCTGAAGATCGGCAGATCCAGTGTCGGTTTCGTGAACTTGGTAGTCAGAAATAAGTTCCTGCTTGCGCGCTTGCAACAGAGTCATGGGATGCTTCGTTCTCTAAGAATGAATTTGTGCCAGGATTTTTCACTATAGCATAGCGGCTAGGGGCACGACCTACTCACCCTCAACTCATTACCGCATGGAATTCACCCCATGGAACTCATCCGCTCAGTTCCCCTATGGCTTGACTCAGCGACTGAGCCAAGCAATGGCTTCCCGCACCCAGGTTTCGGGATCGTCACTTTTGGAGGCCGTGCTGTGCTGGGCGACAGCCTGGAGGGCTTTGAGAATTTCGGCCTGGGTATAGCCGAGGGCGCTGAGGGTGATTTCCACCTCTTCGTGGATGGAGGCGATGGGGCCACCCGTGGGCACGGAGACTATCCCCGCCTGGGCCTGCCAGTCTTGGAGTTTGGTTTTGAGTTCGAGGACAACCCGCTCGGCGGTTTTGCTGCCCACCCCTGGGGCCTTGGAAATCAGGCGGGTGTTGCCCGTCACAATGGCCTGCACCAGGTCGCGATCCCCCAGAGTATCTAGCAGGGCGAGGGCCATTTGGGGGCCAATGCCGCTCACCCCGGTGAGCAGCAAAAAGAGATCCCGTTCCCGACGTTGGCCAAAGCCGAACAGCACCATCTGGTCATCGCGCACTTGCAGATGGCTGAACAGTTGTACCGTTTCCCCCTGGGGCGGCAGGTGGGCCAACTGGCGGGCGGGTACCTGAAGCTCGTAGCCAATGTGGTTCACCTCTAGGGTGACGATAATTTTGTGGTTACCGGGCTTTTGCACCTCCGCCAAGGTTCCCTTGAGGTAGTTAATCATGGAGTGCTGTCAGACCCTCTGGGGCGGGGACGATTCTCTGGGGGCAGACTGGGCTTGGTGACTTTGGGCCGTTTGGGAACAGGGGCCGGGGTTTCTGCGGTGGGCTGAAGCTGGCTGCGGCCATTCTGGATAATCCGCAGCATTTGCGAAAGCTGTTGCTCGACCTGGAACAGTACACGGTCGGCGTAGGCGTCGGCTTCCTGTTGAATCATCGTTTGTTCTTCGATGGCGCTTTGGCGCTGGGCTTCCCACTCCCTTTGGGAGGTTTGTTTCAACTGCTCTACCTCGGCTAGAATGCGGGATCGCAACTGATCGCATTCGGCCTGGGCCTGGGCCTGCACCTGGCGAGCAATTTGCTCGGCCTGCTGCACAAGACCCATTTCGTCTAGGATTTGGGCGGCCTGCTGCTCGGCGGCATGGATCAGATCCTGGGCGTACTGATTGGCTTCCGCCAAAATGGTGTCCCGCTGTTGCAGCACCTGCACCGCCTGACGAAAGGCCGGGGGCAAATTGAGCCGGATGGCGTCCAGTTGATCGAGCAGTTGATCCTCATCCACCAGCGTCCGACCGCTGAAGGGAACCCGAGGACTCCCCAAAATCATTTCTTCCAGCTTGTTTAAATCCTGCTGAATATCTACGTCTCCGATGCTGGGGACGGATCGAGGATCGGCGTTCTCACGGACGGCGTCGGCAAATCCGTTTTGGGGCTGACTGAGGGAGGTGGGGTCTGGACGTAACATTGGTAAACGTCTCGCGCTACATGGTCAGGAACAAGGTGATCAATGGGGCCACCAAACTGGGCAATTTCTTTGACCAGGCTACTGCTGAGAAATCCATACTCCGTGGATGTGGCCAGAAATAGGGTCTCCAGATCCTCGGCCAGGGTTTTATTAGTATGGGCCATCTGCAGTTCTTTTTCGAAGTCGGACAGCACCCGTAGCCCTCGCAGCAACACCTGGGCCTTATGGTTGTGGGCGTAGGTGATGGTTAAGCCATCGTAGTAATCGACATCGACATTCCCCAGGTGGCTCACCGAGGTTTGAATTTGGTCAATTCGTTTGGCCACGGAGAACATCGGCACCTTATTGGGATTGTGGGAAATCAAGACAATCACCCGCTCAAACAGGCGACTGCCACGGGAAATAATGTCTAGATGTCCTAGGGTAATAGGATCAAAACTGCCCGGATAAATGGCAATCAACGCACCATCTCAATGTCGATGCAGCGATTATATAGCGATCTGGATGGGTTCATGCAGGGGAGACGGGCCTCTGTCCTAGGGGCTAGCGTCCGTCAGAAGAGGGCACGGATGGGAGTAGCCCTGAACAAGGCGGCAGAACCCTGGAGAACAGAACTGCTGGACGATGGCTCCCCTGAACGGAGTCGGTCTAGGGGCTAGGAGAGGACAAGCGCTTGTAGTAAGCCCGATCACAGCGGGCCGTTTCCACCTCCTCAACGGGCAGATAGCCGCTGGTTTCGTAGAGCTGCACCGCTTCCTTCAGCACCGAGGCGGTTTCCACCCAAATCTGCTCAAAGCCGCGCCGCTGGATGGCTTTCTCTAGCTGGCTGAGCAGGTAGCGGCCTAGGCCCTGGCCCCTAGCAGAGGGCTGTAGGTACATTTTGCGAATCTCCACCGACCGATTTCCTCGCTGGATGGGATGGTAGCCCGCTGTGCCCACCAGGGTATCGCCGTCTTCAATTACCCAAAATTCGCCGCCCGTTTGCCAGTAGTGGGTTTCTACCTCTAGGGCATCCCGGTCGCTGCCCTGGGGATCCCAACCCAGCCCATACTCCGCTAGCACAGCGGCAATCACCGCCCCCGCCACCTGACGATCCTCCGGTTGCCACGGGCGAATGCGGTACTGACGAAACGGGTTGGGACGGTAGGGAGCGATCATGATTATCAATCGGGTGAGAGGTTCTAGGGTTGGTGTTTCTAGGACGGTAATCCCATTGTTGTAACATTGCGTAACAATAGAGCCTGGGCGATGCAGTGGGGGGCGCAATGGCGGTTGGAGTTTGGGTATTGGGCAATCAACTGTGGATGGAGCAGGCGGCCTTGGCCAGCGTGGCTGCCGAGGCGCAAAAGTCTCCGGTATTAATGATTGAATCAGAACAGTTCCTCCAGGATCGCCCCTACCATCGGCAAAAACTGATCCTGGTATGGTCGGCCATGCGGCACTTTGCAGACGCGCTACAAGCCGAGGACTGGCCCGTCACCTACGCTATCACCCAGGACACCGAAGCCGCCCTGCGAGACTGGATTCAGCAGCACCAGATCCACGAACTGCGGGTAATGGATCCGGTGGATCATCCCTTTTTGGCGTGGCTGCAAGGGCTGGACTTGCCCTGTGAACTCACGATTTTGGACAACAACCATTTTCTGTGGAGTGCGGCGGATTTCCAAGCCTGGGCCAGTGCCCGCAAGGGGCTGTTGTTGGAAAGCTTTTATCGGGAAGGGCGGCGACGCTTTGGGGTACTGATGACCGGGGATCAGCCCGAAGGCGGTCAGTGGAACTTTGATAAGGACAACCGCCAACCGCCCAAGGGCAAGCTGAATCCGCCCGATCCCCAGTGGTTTGAACCCGATGCCATCACCCAGGCGGTAATCGACAAGGTCGAAAATTTGGACATCCCTACCTTTGGCCAAGCCACCCCCTTTCGCTGGGGCGTTACCCGCGATCAGGCGCTTCAGGTGCTCGAAACTTTTATTGCCGAACGCCTAGAAACCTTCGGCCCCTACCAAGACGCCATGGTAACGGGGGAAGATACGATGTGGCACGCCCTGCTGTCGCCCTACCTAAATCTGGGTCTGTTGCAGCCGATGGAGGTGCTTCAGCGGGTGGAGACGGCCTATCGGGAACGCACTCTGCCCTTAAACAGCGTGGAGGGGTTTATTCGCCAAGTGCTGGGCTGGCGGGAATATATGCGCGGCCTCTACCACTACTTTGGCGCTGACTATGCCCAGAGCAATGGGTTTGGCCACCATCACCCCCTGCCCGATTTCTTTTGGACGGGCGACACCCCTATGAACTGCCTGCACCAGGTGATCGACCAAACCCAGCGCACCGGATACGCCCACCACATCCAGCGGCTGATGATCCTCAGCAACTTTGCCCTGATTGCCGGGCTCAACCCCCAGGCGGTGGAATCCTGGTTCCACGCCGCCTTCATTGATGCCTACGACTGGGTGATGCAGACCAACGTCCTAGGCATGGGCCTGTTTGCCGACGGTGGACGACTGGCTTCCAAGCCCTACGCGGCTTCGGCTAACTACGTAAACCGCATGGGCGACTATTGCAAAGGCTGTCGCTACAACCCCAAGGAACGCACCGGAGAAACCGCTTGTCCGTTCAACTTTTTCTATTGGGATTTTCTACACCGCCACCGCGACACCCTGCAAGCCCAGGGCCGCATGAGTTTTATTCTCAAAAATCTCGACAAAATGGGTGCGGAGGAACTCAACGCTATCCAAACCCAGGCCCAGCATTGGCACCAGCAGCAGGCTTCCTAGGTGTAGCTTGCGGCCCCTAGGACAGCGCTAGGTCGATGCCGTCGGGGAGTTGGGCACCGGACAGATCGGTGCGGGTGAAAATGGCCCCTGTCAGATCGGCCCCTCGCAGATCGACCCCTTGCAGAATTGCCCCCGTGAAGTCGGCATAGCTGAGGTCAGCCCCTTGCAGGTTGGCTTCACTGAGGTTGGTCTTAGGAGAGTCGGGTCGCAGGCCGTAGCTGAGGTTGGCGCGGCAGAGTTTGGCCCCTTGCAGGTTGGCCCCCACCAGGGATGCCCCGCCCAGGTGGGTATAGCTGAGGTTGGCCTGGGAAAAGTTGACTCCGTTGAGATTGGTGGACTGGTCGGAACTGGGGCGCAGGTCGGCTTCGATGAGCAGGGCCTGGGAAAGGTTGGCATTCTGCAAGTTGACGCCGCAGAGGATGGCTTTGACCAAGTTGGCCCCGGATAGGTTGGCCTGGGTAAACACGGCCCCACTGAGGTCGGCATCGCGCAGTTGGGCCTGGAGGAGGGAGGCTTGGGTAAAGTCGGCCCCCCACAGCAAGGCTTCACTGAGATCGGCCTGGGTAAAGGTGCTGCGAACAAAGTGGGCACGCCCCAGGCGCGATTGCCGCAGGTCGCTGTGGCTAAAGTCGGCCTCGCTGAGATCGGCCTGGATCAGGTCGATCTCCAATAAATTGAGACCGATAAAGGTGCGTTCTCCGGCCCGGTAAGCCTCTAACAGTTCGCCAGCATCCATGGGTTAACGGTGGCCACAATACTTCAGCAGTGTACTGCATTTGCCGTCACTCGCTCTGGAGAGGCGGATTCAGCGGGGGCCAACGGATCCATCCCTAGCTGCTCGCCAATGCGACGGCGGGCCAGTTCTCGGTAGTCCCAAAAGTGTTCCCCAGCGGCACACAGCCCCAGGTAGGTGGTGAGGCAGTGGGGGCGCTGAACCAGCAGGTAGCCCAACTGTCGCCAAAATTGCCCCCGAATCTCGGCCCGTCGCAGACCTTGGAGCCAGAGGATCTGGGCCAAAATGCGCAGCCCTTTGCCCAGGGGAAACCGCATGGTTTGGTGATCGGGGCGGTGGGGGCGCAGGGCGAGGCACTGTCGAAAACAGCGATGGAGGTAGGCTTTGGGATCGTAGAGCGCCCAAATGCTCTGTACATACTCGCGGGCGATGTCGGTGGCGGGACGGGTGGGGACAAAGTTCATCAGGGTGTTTTGGTCGCCCGTGGAATGGCCACGCTCATCTAGCAAGCGTCCTTCTCGTTTGAGCCGTTCCCACAGCGCCGTGTTGGGCGGAGCCTGTAAAATGCCTACCATGGGCTGGGGAATGCTGGTTTTTTCTACAAAGGCCTGGATGCGTCCTCCGGCCCCGTCACGCTCGCCATCAAACCCCAGGATAAATCCGGCATAGATCAACAGTCCGGCCTGATTAATTTTGGTGCAGGCTTCTACCAGCGGATTGCGGGTATTTTGTACCTTGCGCGTCACCTGCAAACTGTCTTGGTCGGGGGTTTCAATGCCCAGAAACACGCCGTAAAAGCCCGCCTGTGCCATCAAATCCAGCAGTTCCTCGTCCTCTGCCAGGTTCACCGAAGCCTCGGTTAAAAACGTAAACGGATAGCGATGCCGCTGCATCCAGGGAATTAGCTCCCGCAGGAAGGCTTTGACATTGCGCTGGTTGCCGATGAAGTTGTCATCCACGATAAATAAGGAACCCCGCCAGCCCAGGTCGTAGAGAGTCTGAAGCTCGGCCAGAGCTTGGCTGGGGGCTTTGGTGCGGGGCTTGCGGCCATAGAGGGAAATAATGTCGCAAAATTCGCAGTTAAAGGGGCATCCCCGCGAAAACTGAATCGCCATCATCAGGTAGGCATCCCGCTGGAGCAGATCGAAGCGGGGCATGGGGCTTTGGGTGACATCGGGTTTCTCGGCGGAGCGAAAGATCCCCTGGGTGTCGCCCTGGTTCAGCGCCGTGAGAAAGGCGGGCACCGTCATTTCTCCCTCATCGAGGATTAAAAAATTGGCTCCGGCCTCCAGGGCATCTGCCGGGACGGAGGTCGGGTAGGGGCCACCCACCGCCACGGGTTTTCCCAGCCGCGCCGCCTTTTGAATCAGCGCCAGAAAATCGGGTCTTTGCACAATCATGGCGGATACAATCACCAGATCGCACCAGGCCCAATCGGCGGCGGTTTCGGGGGCCACGTTGCGATCATAGAAGCGGATTTCCCAGTCGGTGGGCAATAGGGCCGCCACGGTGATGATACCCAGGGGCGGAATCACGGCTTTCAATCCTGCGATTTCCATAAATCGGTCGTAGGACCAAAAGGATTGAGGAAACTCAGGATAAAGCAGTAGAGCTTTCATGGGCTGACTTGGGTACCTGAAAAAACCGCCCGCCAGGACGCTGGGTACACAATACTGGGGTTGCCCGTAGCCCACCTGCCAAAATGCCCATGGCCCCGCCTCCGAAGAAGCAGGGCCATGGGTGATAATGGGTTCTGTATAGTAAGGCTGGAAAATCAGACTATAGGGGATTCAGGCTAGGGGGTTATACATAGGTGCCGAGTGGCGTGATTTAAGAATAGGGGACAGCGCGTAAAGAAGTGATAAGGCATTGATAAAGGTTTTCCGAAGAATTACGGGCTGCCTTAACGCACCAATACCCCTGCCGTTTGCTGAATCGGCACCACGTTCAAAACATCCAACTGGGCGCAGTATTTCAGGTCGGCTTCGTTATTGAGGCGCAGCAGCCGCTGGCCGTGGCTGGCGTAGTGCATGAGTTCCAGAAGTTGATCCTGCCAGTGCAAGTACAGGCTGACGGCCCCAATCACCGCATCGTTGCCTGCCAATTCTTTGAAGCTCTGCCCCGTGGCGTTCAGAATGCCCTGGATAACGGCCCCAGCGCAGACCGTATCTTCGAGGGAGTAGGTGCCTTCCCAGCCAGAACCCACTAGCCACACGGTTTCCGGGTTGCGCTCCAACAAAAAGTCCACCACGGCTTTGCGGGTGGTAAGGGCGGCGGTAATCACCGTGGGGGCATGCTCAATGCGCTTCAGGCAGCGGGTGCCGTTGGTGGTGGACATAAATAACCGTTTGCCCCCGGAGGTTGCCGCCGAATGATCCAACGGCGAATTGCCCAGGTCGCAGCCTTCTACCATACCGCCACCCCGCTCTCCGGCCCGAATCCGCTTGTCGCTGGGCCACTGTTCACTGACGGTTAGCAGTTCGTCAATGTCGCTAAAGACCTGAATCGCTTCGGCCCCGGCTTCTAGGGCAGCGGCCATAGTCGAGGTGGCCCGCAGTACATCAATGGCAATGGCGCAATCGGGCGCTAAGGCATCGGGCACTTCTTCGGGGATGTGATAGAAAAATAGCTTCACGGCGGGGGAATCTCAACTCAGTGATTATGGGTCGGTGGAGACGGATGACGAATGGCGAGTAACAACCTCTGATTGCAACTCCCTATTTTAGGTGGGCAGTGACCTAGTTTATGACGTTTTGTCATTGTCTGCGATACAGAGCAAACATAGATAACTCAGGGGAGGGTCACCAGGGTATCGTCCCCCGATTCGGTTCAACCCGAGACCTGATCAACCCACTGTCCACAAGGAATGCCATCTAAGGAATGCCATCCATAGACAACGGGGTCAATCTTGGGCAGCCAGCCTGGGCAACGCTTGGCGAACGAGAGTCCTCGCGGCCAAAACGTCTTCTGCCCATGGGGAATCAATCCCCTGCGGTGTCTTGTGTCTGCGAGAAAATAGCGCCAGAAAAAACAGGAGTACAGCCAACGCTAGCTTTATCCATCAATACCTTGAGCAGGATTTAGCGGATCTATCAAGCGGCAACCCAGCCTGATGAGCCTGGCTCAATCTGCACAAACATGTCCCCTATCCGTAATTATTCTGGGTTATTAAGGCCCACCTTAAACATAGACCATAGGCTTCAAAGGTAGTCTTAAAAAATGAATAAAAAATGAATTTAATGGCCTTGCAATCTTCAGTTGACAGGGCTTTTAGGTTTTTCTATTTATTCAAAAATCTCCATGGTATGCTGATTTAAGTTGGAGAATGTCATGAACCCCCTAACCGGATTTACCGCTGCTTTGCTATTGATTACCCTGTCAGAAATCGGGGATAAAACTTTTTTCATTGGCATGATTTTAGCCACCCGCCATCCTCGCCGCTGGGTATTTCTGGGGGTAACGGCAGCCCTTTTCCTGATGACGGTTTTGTCGGTGGCCATTGGGCAAGTGGCGACCCTTTTCCCCACCGTAATTGTCAATGGCCTGACCGTGGCCCTGTTCCTCGGCTTTGGCCTGAAACTGCTTTACGATGGCCTGCGCATGAAGGGGGCAGGTAGCCTTGAGGATGAACAAATCGAAGCCCTAGAAGCGGTCGAGAAACGGGAGCAAGCAGCTACCGTGCGGACAACGCAAGGCATTGTCCTAGAAGCCTTTACCCTCACCTTTGTGGCGGAATGGGGGGATCGCACCCAACTGGCCACCATTGCCCTAGCGGCGGCCCAACATCCCGTCGGCGTTGTGCTAGGGGCCACCCTAGGCCATGCCATCTGTGCCGCCATTGCGGTGGCCTGCGGCAAACTGGTGGCGGGGCGCATCTCCGAGCGCTGGCTAACCTTAATTGGCGGGGGGCTGTTTATTCTGTTTGGTGTCATCGCCGCCGTTGAACGGTTCGGCCCTTAACCCAATCACGGTGGAGATCCCAGAGGTCTGTCTAATCCCAAATCCGAATTGGAAAGTCCCGATCCCCAGCCCGACATACCGTAGAGGTAAGGCCTCCTCACCCCTTGATAGCAAGGACAACAAGCCGGATGTTGTGTTGCCAGGGGTTAGGGTGCCGAGTCCACCCTGGTAAAGTTCTGGGATCTGCGCCTAGGGGGTTTCAACCGCTTCTAGCTCTGGTTTGGAGGCGGTGGGCCAAGGAATGCGGCTATCTTCGGCGAGGATGCGGGCCATTTCGCGGGCACCGTAGCGGTTGATGTGGCTGGGGTCGGCAAAGAAGTGAGACTGCCAGCGCCAAAGTTCCAACAGGTCAACCACGGTCATGGTGCCCTGGTCGGCGTGGGTTTGCAGAAAGCGCTGAAACTGCCGTTCGTAGCCCAGGCGCACGGGGTCGAGATAGTCGTTGCTGAGGGGCAGGTTGACGAAGACGATGGGAATCCCCCGATTGCTGAAGGATTGGATCATCGCCTCTAGGGACACCGTCTGCACCCCGTCTAGGCGAAAGGCGCGGTAGGTGTCATCGTACTGGCCGCGCACAAGGGGGAAGGATCGGTAATACACCTCCGGATTGAACTGATCGTTGACCGCCAAAAAGCCCTGGCTGTTGATGGCCGTTGGCGGGATGGTATCGGTCGGAATGACGAGGTCGGGGGCAGGATTGACCAGGCTGAGGTTGGCCCCATTGCGCACGGCGGCATAGCCGGGAGACTCTAAAATGGTGGCGAAGGTGCGGTCAAAGCGGCCACTATTAAAGCCCCTGGCCCCCTCCGCCCAAATCACCAAGTGGGGGTGCATATCCTCGGCCAAAAGCTGACGGGTGACAAAGCTCATCACCTGGGCGGTGGCCCCATTCACACTAAAGTTGTACACCCGTAGATCGGGATAGCCCTGCACCGCCAAAGCCTGCTGCAACACCTGGGGATCAATGCCCTGCAAGGCCCGCGAGCTGCCAATAATCAAGATATCCGGCGCACCCAGGGTAGCCACGTAGGAATGGTAGAGGCTGAGCTGCTCATCCAAGACATCACTGCCCAGGGCCGGAAACACCCGTGGCATACCGTCCTGCTGGGCTTGCTGACGGGCCTGGGCTTGGGCCACCGCTAGGTTGTCGAGATATTCCTGCGCCCGCCGCTGACTGAAGGCATAGCGCGGATCCTCTACGGGCATTCCCTTGAGCCATAGGGCCGATTGACCCCAGGTAGTCGCAACCTGTTGCCACTCGGCGGCTGTCGTGGCGGTTTGGGCCAGTTGAGCCGCCTGATTCGCCTCACTCACCGCCCGATACCAGCGTTCCTCCGCAGACCATTCCGGTTCCGGCAAGGGAGCTGCCGCCGCCATCGGATCTAGGCCGGTAAATTCGGATCCTTGATCCAGGGATTCGGCCACGCCGCCACAGCTCACCAGGAACAGCCCCGCTGCACCAATGGCCCACGGAAGGGAGGAGAGAGAAAAGGCACCTTGAGGGGCCGCTGCCTTGGGAGAGGCCAGCTTGGCCCGTAGTCTATTCTTCAACAACGAACAAACGGCAGAATCGGGGAACATCAGGGCGATCCCTCCATGCACACTTGCCCTGATCTTAGCGGTAGGTTTCAAGATTCTTGGGAAAGATGTCCGTAATCTTCAGAGGATCACCCTGGAAGGATGCTTGGACGTCGTTGTTTCTTGGGATTAAATCATCCCAAGAACAGTTTGTAGGCGGGGTTTTGGTTTTCGTCCCAGTATTGATAGCCTAGGTTATCCAGGAAAGATTGCCACTGCTCCATTTCATTCGGGGGCACCTGAATTCCGGTGACGATGCGGCCATAGTCTGACCCATTATTGCGGTAGTGGAAGAGGCTGATGTTCCAATCGGGGCTCATGGAATTGACGAATTTCATCAGGGCACCGGGCCGTTCGGGGAACTCGAATCGGTAGAGCAATTCATCGTGGGCCAGGGGCGATTTGCCGCCGACCATGTGGCGCAGGTGCATTTTAGAAAGCTCATCATCGGTGAGATCCAGGGTTTTTAAGCCCTTCGATTCAAACACCTGGATCATCTTTTCGGCATCGGCGCGGCCCTGCACTTCTAGACCCACAAAAATATGGGCTTCGTGATTGTCGGCAATGCGGTAGTTAAATTCCGTGAGGTTGCGGGTGCCCAGGCATTCGCAGAACGCTTTCAGGCTACCTGGCGTTTCAGGGATGGTGACGGCGAAGATGGCCTCCCGCTGTTCGCCAATTTCCGCCCGTTCCGCCACAAACCGCAGACGGTCGAAGTTCATATTGGCCCCACAGGCCACGGCGATTAGGGTTTGGTCGGTGATGCCCTCCCGTGCCACGTAGGTCTTAGCTCCGGCGATGGCCAGCGCTCCGGCGGGTTCCAAAATCGAGCGAGTGTCCTCAAACACGTCCTTAATCGCCGCACAGGTGTCGTCGGTGCTGACCAGGATGATGTCGTCTACATACTGCTGGCAGAGGCGGAAGGTTTCTTCGCCCACTTGGCGCACCGCCACCCCATCGGCGAACAGCCCCACCTGGCTCAGCCGCACCCGCTCCCCGGTTTTGAGGGATTGGTACATGGCGTCGGCCTCGATGGGTTCTACGCCAATGATTTTGATTTCAGGCCGCAGGCGCTTGACGTAGGCGGCAATGCCGGAAATCAAGCCGCCGCCGCCGATGGCCACAAAAATCGCATGGATGGGCTGGGGATGCTGGCGCAGAATTTCCATGCCGATGGTGCCCTGGCCAGCGATCACGTCCGGGTCATCGAAGGGATGGACAAAGGCAAGGCCCTTTTCTTCGGACAATTGGCGGGCGTGGGCATAGGCATCGTCGTAGGTTTCGCCGTAGAGCACCACCTCACCGCCGCGTGCCTTCACCGCGTTCACCTTCACCATCGGCGTGGTGGTGGGCATCACAATAATGGCGCGGGTGCCCAACTGATTGGCCCCTAAGGCCACCCCCTGGGCATGGTTCCCGGCGGAGGAGGCGATCACCCCCTGGGCCAACTGCTCCGGCGATAGGTGGGCCATTTTGTTGTAGGCCCCCCGCAGTTTGAAGGAAAACACCGACTGCATATCCTCCCGCTTCAGCAGCAGCCGATTGTTGAGGCGGGCCGACAGGTTGGGGGCCACCTCCCGGGGGGTTTCCTGGGCACCGTCGTAGACGCGGGCGGTGAGGAGGCGTTCGAGGTAGTCGGTGGCCATTGCGAGGGGGAGGGATTGGCTAGGGAAACC
>CAZWNR010000058.1:0-12486 GCA_964635665.1 uncultured bacterium
GGAAATGGGAGTAGCGTGCAAAATCACCACCGCCCCCGCCCTGGAACGCCCCCGTGACATCGCTGGCCTGTTGGTCAACCTGAAACCGGGAGATGTGCTGTTCATCGACGAAATCCATCGCCTGCCTAGGGTGACCGAGGAAATTCTCTATCCCGCTATGGAGGATGCCCGTCTCGACATCACCATTGGCAAGGGCCAGTCCGCCCGCACCCGCAGCATTCCCCTCTGTGCCTTCACCCTGGTCGGGGCTACCACGCGGGTTGGCGCATTGACCTCCCCGCTGCGGGATCGCTTTGGCCTAATTCAGCGGCTGCGGTTCTACGACATCGAAGAACTGACCCAGATCGTGCAGCGCACCGCCGATGTGCTGAATACCCCCATCGAAGCCGCCGGAGCCGCCGAAATTGCCCGCCGCGCTAGGGGCACCCCCCGCATCGCCAACCGCCTGTTGCGACGGGTGCGCGATTACATGGAAGTGAAGGCCAAGGGGCCAATCACCGAAGCCATGGCCGCCGAAGCCCTAGAACTCTTCAACGTCGATCCCTGCGGCCTAGACTGGACGGATCGGCGGCTGATGTCGGTGATGATTGAAAACTTCGGTGGTGGGCCAGTGGGCCTAGACACCATGGCCGCCGCCACCGGGGAAGATCCCCAAACCATCGAGGAGGTCTACGAACCCTACCTGATGCAGATCGGCTACCTACAACGCACCCCCCGAGGCCGCGTGGTCACCGCCGCCGCCCGCCGCCACCTCGGCTACGACGAAAGCCACCCAGATCCTGGCAGCCAAATGAGCCTCATCTAACGAACGGTTGATCCGATGAACCCCATGATTGAGCAGCCCTCAGCGAACCCTCTGTACCTTCGATTCATCTGCCCTAGGTCTATCGCTGGCAGGGATAGGTGCGCCATGATGCGCCGTCGGAGGAGCTAACTAAGGCTGAAAACGGACTTCTCCTACTTCAGGTGGTGGCCCACAACCATTTGCAGCAGGATGGGTTCGCCACCGGGGTGATGATATTTGTCGGCCCAATCTCGAATCACTCGATCTAGATCTTGAAAGGCCTGATCTAGATCCTCAGGGTTAATATCCAGTTCCTCCAGTACCCGCATGGTGCCAGGCATATGGCTGGCCCACTCGCGCATCATGCGAAAGTATTGGGCGGTGTCTTCGATCATGGCGTACATGCGCTCCTCCGAATCGGCGGGGGAATAGGAGGCACGGGCGAGGGCATAGTAGGACGCGCCCCAGTGAGTATCTAAACGGATCACGGTGCCGGAGTAGATCAGGCGGCGACGGATATGTTCGGCGAGGGCTTCACTGAGATCCACTCGGCGATCCTGGGTGAGATCTTCTTGGGATTTGTCGTGCAGCACCTCAATTAGTTCTAGGAACTGAAAGGAGTTGATAATTTTCGCATCGGGACTAGCGGGGGGCAGCTTGCTAGCTAAGTAGGTCTTTTCTTCGGCATCCAGCGATCCCCCAGACACCCGCGACTGCCCCGGATGCCAGGGGTAGCGACGCAGCCACACGTAGGGAAACTGAATCAGGTAGCGGGGCTCTTGGGAACCCAACATTTTGAGCAGTTTGCCCTCCGCTAGGGCCTGACGAATTTCCTCCACAATAGCCTTGACTCGTTTCGGCTCGATGTGGTGTAAGTGCCCAGTCATGCGCAGGTTCTCGCCCTGTTCTAGATAGGTGGTGTAGATGGCGCATTTGGCGGCTGTGGCAGCGGCATCGAGGAAAGCACCGTGGCGATGCCCTCCGGTGCGCATGGCGCTAAAGGCCAGGTACAGCAAGATTTGGTCGATGGCGCTGGGGCTGAGGCGGCGAATTAGCTCATCATCTTGACGCACAGGAAACATGGGGGCAGGTTGCGGAACAGAATCGGCCATGGCAATTCAAAGCAGAGAGCGCTGGCAGGAACGCCATCGGAGGCAAGAGCGCCGTGGGAAGAAGCGCTAGGGAGATACCCCCTTGGGGTAGAAGCCCCCAACGCTATGACCTAGTCCCACGGAGGAGTGGAATTTACCTCTCCCGATAGTTGAATCGTCAGCGAAACAAAGGGCACCTTCAGGCAGTTTAGCCTGTTCTTGCCCTGAGAAGCATGAAATGCAGCCGAGGCTAGGCCCGGACGGGGTCGAGGGGCTGAATACGCCCACTGCCGCGATAGGCCACATCAGCGATCCGGAATTGCGTCTTGGCACGTTCTTCCCGGTTAGGATCGACTCGTCCACTACCGCGAAAGCTCCCCCCCTGGGCTGAGGACCGCTGCCGCAGACGACCGCTGCCACGATCCTCTTCCTGAGCAGCCGATAGAAGGGACTGAAGGCTATCCAACTGGGGGCCGTGGTTCCCAGCCAGGGCAGAAAAATCGGCGCAAAGGGCTGAACCTAGGGTAAGCCCCGCAACACCGACCAAGCAAAGCTGAACGGGAAAGGCGGAGAAAGATTGCATAGTGGTTGACTTCTTAGCGCTTCTAGTCCTAGTTACAGCCTTAGCCCACCCGGTCAGGAAAACTCTGGATCGGTAAATATGCTGAACTTGGCATCCATAGGCTACGAGCCAAGGCCACCGTCCACAGGCACGCCGTCCCTGGCAGGGCAACCATCGTCTCTAGGCAAGCCTTCTTCCGTAGGCAAAAGGCCCCACTGACCCAGTTGGGCATCCCAGGCAGCCATGGTGTTCTAAGACACCGCCTACTCCAATAGGGGAAATGTCATGAAAAAAGCCGCTAGAAATCGCCAGAACGATCTACCCTAGGTGGAATGTTGGTTTATCTACTGCTGTGGCCATGCCTTCGCTTGCCCTTGCCAGCCGCGTAATGCGCGTTACCCCTTCCATGACCCTAGCCATCGCGGCCAAGGCAAAGGCGATGAAAGCCGACGGTCTGCCAGTGTGCAGCTTTAGCGCTGGGGAACCCGACTTTGACACCCCCGACCACATCAAGGCAGCGGCCAAGGCGGCCCTGGATCAAGGCAAAACCCGCTATGGCCCCGCCGCCGGAGAACCCGCCCTGCGCCAGGCCATTGCCAACAAGCTGCAACGGGATAACACCCTCTGCTACGGCCCCGAAAATATCATTGTCACCAACGGCGGCAAACATTCCCTCTACGGCCTGATCATGGCCCTAATTGAGGAGGGCGACGAGGTGATTATTCCGGCCCCCTACTGGGTCAGCTATCCCGAAATGGTGCAACTGGCAGGGGGTACCCCGGTGATTGTGCCCACCACCGCCGAGCAAAACTACCGCATCACCCCCGACCAACTGCGGCAGGCCATCACCCCCAAGACCAAACTTTTTGTCCTCAATTCCCCCTCCAACCCTACGGGGATGGTGTATTCTCCCGCCGAGATTGCGGCCCTAGCTGACGTGGTGGTGGAAGCCGATATTTGGGTGGTTTCCGACGAAATCTACGAAAAAATTCTCTACGATGGAGCCACCCACCTCAGTATTGGAGCGGTGTCAACCGCGGCCTTTGAGCGCACGATCATTAGCAACGGCTTTGCCAAGGGCTATTCCATGACCGGCTGGCGACTGGGCTACCTGGCCGGGCCAGAACCCATCATCAAGGCCGTCAGCACCATCCAAAGCCACAGCACCTCCAACGTCTGCACCTTTGCCCAGTATGGGGCCATCGCCGCCCTAGAAGGCCCCCAGGACTGCATCGAGATTATGGGCAAAGCCTTTGCCGAACGCCGCAAGATAATTATCGAACGCTGCCGCCAAATTCCAGGGCTAAGCTGTGGCGAACCGGAAGGAGCCTTCTATCTCTATATTGATATCCAGTCCCTCGGCGTTCCTTCCCTAGAGTTCTGTACCCGTCTCATCGACGAAAAATATGTCGCCGCCATCCCCGGCGTTGCCTTCGGGGCCGAGGGCACCATTCGCCTCTCCTACGCCACCGACATGGACACCATCCTAGAGGGGATGGATCGCCTCGCTCAATTCGTGGCTTCCCTGTAGTACACCCCTAAGCAAGTAAACAGATGAAGAGTTGGGGCGGTCTGATCCGGATTTGCGCTTAGATCGGCGGGTCTTAAATCGGCGGTTTGTCCATATTGGCGGGGCCAACGGTGAAGCACACCGTCATGGGGCTTTCCACTCGCTGGGAGGCCTGCCGAATCTCCATCCCCACCACATGGCCATCATCGTCGTAGTCGAGGATGATGTTGGGCGAGAGACGGGCCGTTTCGTCAATGTCGCCGCTGCTGAAGGCAATTTGCAAAATATCGCGCTCGGGATCGTAGGTAATCTTCATGGGGGTGAACGGCCTACTAGGTGGGCAAAGGATTGGATAATCGCCCTTATCATACGGCCTTTGCTTCACAAATCAACTGACCGATAAACCGACCCACGGGCTAACCCTAGGGCCGGGGATCAACCTCCTCACTTTTGCCCCGTACTGGGGGCAGCTTATCCACTAGCCCCATCTCAAAGGCGCTGTCGGGAAGATCGCCCGCGATGTATTTCCCTGGCTCAAACATGCGCCCAGGGGTAAAGCAGGTCTGCCGTAGTTCCACAATTTCCGTTGGGGCAAACATCGCCCGCGACATCCGTCGTTCAATTCCCATCGTCTGCTCCTGTGCTGATTCCTGTGCGGAGGGTGTGTAATACCGATGCGGTGGCCTAGGCTATTCCTCAAGCTGCCACAGTTCCCGGTTGAAGTCTTCGTCTAAAATGCGCTTGGGCCGCAGCACCAAAATCACCCGTCCCACAATGGCTGCATCCAGCGGCGTTTCCGACCACACTAGCCCCAACTGGCCCCCCTCATCGATGAGGAAATAATTATCGTCATTCCAGGCACGATCCGCCCGATCCACCACCACCAGCACTGATTCGTTGGGCGCATCGGCGGGCATATTGGGCAACTGGCCAGATTGGGTTAGCAAGCCCACCGGATCCTCCGCCCGAAAAATCACCTGCCAACCGGGTACCGCAATCCAGGCGCTTGGCCCCGTGGCCCTTACCAGGCCAAAGGGATCCTCCGGCAGGGCTACGGGCACTGCTTTAAGGTCATCTACGGAGAGCGGCAGTTGCCCCGCCACCGGAATCACCCGAGGCAGTTCGGTTTCCGACTCAATGCGATATAGCGGCAAGCGGGGGGCGGTACGGGCTTTGACCACCGTAAAATCGGTCAGCAACTTTTCAATCTGCTGACGGGATTCTGCGCCCTCGGCAAACCGCAGCCCCTGGGCAATCAGGCGAGATCGATCCTGGAGATCATCCTTTTGGCGGGCCAGCTTCCAAAAGTGGAAGGCCACCGCCTCCCCTGGGCCATCGCCAAAGCCCGGTGGGTTTTCCTTGCGGTAGCTGTACTCCTTGATGGGCTTCACCAGGTCGCGCACCTCATCGGAATCGAGCCCGTGACGCAGGATGAAATCCGCCACGCTGGCCCGATCCGCCTGGGAGAGAATCCGCAGTTCATACAGAGCATCGCTGCCCCGCTCGGTGAAGTGGGCCTGGGTGGCCTCGGCAACCCCGACCTTGAGGATGGACTGATACACCTGCTCCGCCACCATGATTTGATTTTGGTGGATGGGCTCAATGCCCGTTTCCTCAAAAATTTGCTGGGGGGTAAATTTGGCTCGCTGCAAGGCTTGGCACCCCTGCGCCCAATCGACCCAGGTGCCCTGCTTGCGCCGCAGCCGCAGCACAATATCCTGCACAGCTTCAGCATCGGGAACGGGGGCGGAACCGGAAAATACCATAACGATTAACCGTTTGAACAAACCTACGCTTCTCTGTTCTGACTCTAGCGCGGATGGCGACTTCATCCCCATTGGCGCTACAACTTGGCATAAAAGTTAGACGTAACATTAGCCAAAACTAGGGGTTGACGAATGTCCCCCTCTTAAGACACTATTAATGATGCGCTAAGCGCGCAAGGGGCTATAGCTCAGTTGGTAGAGCGCTTGAATGGCATTCAAGAGGTCAGCGGTTCGAACCCGCTTAGCTCCATAGAATTAGACTAGATTAGTTTATGACTTCGCAGTTCTGACTTCGGTTGGCACTTTTTGTCGATTTAGGTAGCCGTAACCATAGCGGGTTTCCCTGGAACGAGGTGCACCGTTAAGATCCCCCATTCCCCCTTACGAATGAGGGTACAAGGTGAATCTACGACAACCGATCAAAGCTGGGGGGCTGAAGTCCCAACAGGTGTATGGCTATCGTCACTTGGGCTAGGATCTTCGGGCAGCATTCAACCGCTGGAACGTTCTAACCTGTAGTTCTACCCCTTGTAAGGTCTCAGCCCGACTAGCTACGGCCATACATCACCGCACCAAGAATCGCTACAGAAAGGGCTGCATGGCCAGGGAATAAACCCTAGCCATGCAGCCCTTGGGGTTTGGAGTTTAAACCTGCACCTCAGCCATGGCCCAGGTGCAGGTTTAAGGGTTACACAATCGATACCCAACCGGGGTCAACGCTGGGCAGGGCGACACCGCTGCCGGTGAAGGACGTGCCGCTCATGAACCAGACTGAGCTTTCGCCCGAGGCGATGTTTGCCCACAGCAGATCCAAGTTGCCATCCTGGTTAAAGTCGGCAGCACCCTGAATCGTCCAGCCCGGATCGTAGGTGGCAATGATAGAACCATCAACAAAGTCGATGCCGCTCATGTTCCACTCAGCCACTTGCCCAGAGGTATTGTGCTGCCAGACGATCTCCACATCGCCATCACCGGAGAAGTCGCCAGCGGCCACCACAGACCAGGCGGTTTCAGTGAAGACCGGCGTATTGAGCAGTTCGCCACCCGTCCGGGTTACGCCATCCATGTACCACACGGCCAGTTGGCCAGCGGTGGCATGACGCCAGAGGATATCATCCTTGCCATCGCCATTGAAGTCAGCGGCATCGGCAATTTGCCACAGGGGGCCAGCATCGTTGGGCAGCAGTGCCCCAGACTCCAGGGTGGTGCTATCCATGAGCCACACCGCCGTCTCATAGGAGAACTGGTGCCGCCAAACCAAGTCGGGGCCGCCATCGCCATCTAGGTCGCCTACCGCCTGGATCTTCCAGTCGGGGCTACCTACCGAAGGCGTGAGGAAGCCGCCATCGGACAAAATTACGTTGTCCATCAGCCAGAATACGGCATCCCCGCTGGACTGCTGCTGCCAGAAGATGTCTACCGAACCGTCGCCATTGAAGTCGTTGGTGGCATCGAATTTTTCGGCAACGCTGGTGGTGGAGATCCCCACCATGGTCTCCGTCGTGCCCTTGCCGTCTACATAGCTGACAGTGTATCGCAGGAACTTGCCGACTTGGTCGTTGCGGAGGTCGAGGGAGATGTTCGTAGCCCCGACAATATCGACCCAGTTGATGCCGTCGATGGACTGCTGCCACTGGTAGGTGAAGGTGCTGGGGTCGGGGAGACCATCGAAGTCAGCGAGGTTGCTGGTGTCGGCGGTTACGGTTTTACCCTGGGTGAGGTCGCCACTCACCGTGACTACCCCCGTCGGCGGCAAACCATCGGCCAAGATATCGTCAAAACTACGACCATCTAGGCTGGTGTAGTACACGAAGCTGGTGGAAGCCCCTGCGGCCAAGGTTCCCACATCAAAGGTCATGGTGATACCAATGTCAGCGGTGTTGGACACCCCTTTCTCCGGAGGAGTTTCGTAGGCCTCTGCGGCGTAGGGGTCGGTGTTCCTAAACCCAAAGTAGGAGGCCTTGGCCCGGGCATCGGTGGAGAAGAGCACCACCGGAGAGGTCAGCCCCGTGGCATCAAAAATGGGGTCGCCTGCACCGAGGGTTTTCGCTTCCACCGCCGCAATGCCGTCCTCGGCAAAGGTGGCAATCACGGTGTTGATGGTGTCAAACTGCCCCCCCACATCCACAGTGTTATCAGGGTCGAAGGAGCGCATGTAGCGCACGCTGTCGAGGGCTCCGGCGGAGGTGTTGGTGAGGGTGATGATGGTCGCGAAGAATTTGTCGTTCACACCATAGCGCACCACCTTATCGACCTTGAGGGCATCGTTGAGGCTGGCCTTAATGTTGGCTGAGAGCGTATCACCGGAGGAGGTATCGGTCACTCCTTCCATGACGATACTGCCCGTAGAACCCGCCCGGGCAGAGTTGGACGCTGTGACAGTGCTCCCTTCACTTTGATAGCCCAACACCCAGCGCTCCTCGGGGCCGCCCGGCAGGAAGTAGTCGGTGCGGAAGTCGTTGCCCTGGCCAAAGCCGTCAAAGTCGGCGCTCATGCCGATAGCGCCACGGACATCAGTGCCGAAGAAGTCCTCGGGCTTGTTACCCAAGGTGCCAAAGTCCCCTAGGGTGCTAATGCCCAATTCAATGAAATTGCCGCCGAGGAAGACCTCGCCATCAACACTGGTAGCGCTGCGGGCTCCGGGTGGGGTGGTCAACGCCACATCTCCAGTGGCCGTGCTGGTCACAGACTCGGTAGTACCACCGCCATCTTCATAGCTGACGACAACCCGCACCTTCTTATTCACATCCTCAGGTAGCAGGGTGTAGGTGCTGCTGGTCGCCCCATCAATCGTGGTCCAGGAGGAGCCGCTGGTTGAAATTTCCCACCGATAGGTGAAGCTGGTACCCAGACCATCCGCATCCGCCAGACTGGAGATATCGGCGGTGAGGGTGGAACCAATCGTGGTGGTACCCGTGATGGTCACAGCACCCGTGGGGGGATCGTTCACGTTGGCCACGGCTGAGGTGCCGCTGCTGGTCACGGATTCTGTCGTGCCGCCGCCATCGGTGTAGCTGGCCTGCACCGTAAAGACCTTGCCCACATCAGCTTGACCCAAGGTGTAGGTCGCGCCAGTAATTCCGGTGCTGGTGCCATCGGCAAACCAGGTGTAGGTAATCGCGCCCAGGCCATCGGCGTCAGCTAAGGTGTCGCTGGCGGAGAGGGTAGAACCCTGCTCAGCGGTACCGCTGATGGTAACGCTGCCGGTGACAGGGTCATTTACACGGGTAATCGAGATTGTGGACGTGCTGCTCGCGGTCTCACCAATACTGTTCTGGGTTGAGACGGTCAGCGTTTTGGATAGTTCAGGGTTATCAGAGGTGTTGTTGTATTGAACCTTTTGCGCAATGACAGACAACACGCTGTCATTGGGGCTCGGCGGCGGCACGGCTTGGGTAACAGTCACATCATCAATGTAGAGCTGCGCCCCTGCTGCTTGCCCACCCGTAAAGTCGAAGGTACCTGCTACGAAAACAAACCGATATTCCCCTGCCTGGGTAATGTTAACGGTTTCGGTTTGCCAAGGCGACGAGGCCGTGTCATCAATCCCTGTTTCATTGAGGATGGTGATGATATTGCCCGTGTTGACTTCGACAATGTAGCCGTAAACATCGTACGCATCATCGCCACCCTCTGCCTGCCACTCAAAGGAGACTGTGTCGCCAACGGACAGTTGCACCGTGCTGTTGCTGTAAATATAGGGGCCACGCACGATATCGTAGCCACCCTGGGTCGTAATGCCACTACTTCTTAATTCGACCGAGTTGCCGCCCCCATCGTTCTGGATATCGCTGAGGACGGTGCTAAACGTTCCTGGATCCTGGGGCGTATTTAGCCCTTGATCTGTATTATTGGTCGGGAAGGTCGTATCAATGGGGGTGGGCAACCCAGCAATCGTGTCCACTCCAAACTTCACCTGCTGGTTAACACCGGTCCAACCAGTGATTACCGTGCTACCACTAGTCCCTGTATCGAAATCGCCATTCTCGAAACCGGCAGAAAGGTTAATGCGCAGCTTCTGGCCATTTTGGCCATCAAATGTGGAGTCAACATTGCCGATAACCGAGGCGGTGGTACCATTTCCCAGGTAGACAGCATTGCCAACAATCGAGACTTGGCCGTTGCCGGTGGCTGGACTACCATCCGTCGCTAGGGTTAGAAAGTCAGACGAGGTGGCTGTACTGAGGCTGAACTCGAGATAGCCATTCTTGTAGTTTGTGCCCCCAGAAAAGGTGATGTCGTTGTCTAGGACATAGGCTGGCCCTTGCTCGGTATAGGACGAATTGCTCAGATTGCTAATGCTGATAGGCAATGTACCCGCCCAAGTAGCCAAAACAGTGTCGCTAAAGGGTGCGGGAGCTGTGGTATGAGTCGGGCTAACCTCTAGCGACCAATACCCTTGACCAATCACTTGGCAAGAAGCAGCAATTCCGGCACCGGTCAGTTGGTGCAACTTCTGAAGAAACTCTTCACCCGCATCCCCGGCGGCTACGTTACAGCCGTAGAGGAGCAGGGAAGGAGATTTGGCCTGGGCAAACCAGGTGGACAGAGCGGGGGCATAGTGGCTTAGGTTCTCCAGGTTCAATTCCCCATTGCCCAGATGTAGCGACCCTGGTGCCCCGTGGGAAACGATGTGAACAATATCTGCAGAGTGTTTACCTAAGTAGGAAGTAATTTGGTCTATCCCGCTTGTGTCATCAGTTAAAACACTGACAGCTACACCGGGCTTAATGCCGCTGATTAGATGGGATAGATCCGTAATATTGGCATCAATGAAAACGACCGACCGAAGAGATTGAGACATATTCAACTCCATAGGGACTCACAAAAAAGAATCTGGGTCCAATCTGGCCCAGGAACACTTAACACTCAGAACGCAAACCATTTCCACAAAAAATTCCACAGAACACCCTGATCTTCGCCCATTACCATTAGCGGCAAAGGGCTGAGATCTAGCCTTTCAAAGCTTTAAGATCCGCAGGAAAGCTCTGAGAAATTGATATAGCTTTGCGGAGCAATCCCTAGCAAGAGCTATACGAAATAGGGAAAAAGGGGAAAGGGTTGTAAACAGGTCGATCCATGTACTGATGAGAGATCATGGAAAGCGCCGTTTCCAATCGTTCAGGATGCACTGACGGAATGCCAACCGATATAACTCACTCACGGAGATAGGCGCCAATCATCACGAACTGGCTATCTATGAATGTAGATTACTCCTAACATCGCAAGATAAAAAAGATGCAAAGGCTACGAGAGTAATCGTGAAAAAATGAGCAAAAACTACACAGACCTACTTTAGTCATGGCATACCCCACAGTCTAGGCATAGCAGGGAAAATGATAAAGTTCCTAGGTTGCCTTCAGCCTCCATACGACCTGGGGAACCGTCTGCCCCATCGCTGACTATCCTCCTTCGCCTCACTCGGGCATTCAATCCTTCTTGCTAAGATTGCCCACGGGCAATAATGAACTTTCAGCGATCCAGAAAAGTGTTACATAACTCAACAATCATCAAAAATCGAGCGGACAACAATCGAGCGGACAACTCTGGAAAGAGCCAGGTTGTAGGGCAACGTTGATACTTTCGTGCAACGCCGGGATCCGACGAAACCAGACCCTAAAAAAGCCAGGGGTTTCCCCCTGGCTGATAATCGTTTAAGTTGTTAGCCGTCTAGCGGCTATCCCGCTGCAGGAGACACCTACAACAAGCTAGTTCAGCCCCCAGCCACGGCGGGGACAATACTGACTTCGTCACCATCGTTCAGGGCGGTTTCTTTACCATCCAAGAAACGAATGTCTTCGCTATTGACGTAGAAGTTTACAAAGCGACGCAACTCACCGGAATCATCGCAGAGGCGAGCTTTGATACCGGGGTAGTGGATCTCTAGGGTGTCCAACAATTCCACAATATTGCCGCCCGCACATTCAATGGCAGCTTCGTTGTTGGTGAACTTTTGTAGCGGGGTCGGAATCAGAACTTTAATGGCCATGTCACTAACTAAATTGAGCAAACTGGAATTAGCAAAACTTTTGGTGGGCAGTGCCCACCCTACAGGCTTTTGGTGGTGAGAGCCTCCGAGATCCCAGGGTTCTAAGCCTACCGCTAGGGTTAAGCGCATAGACGGGAAGAACCCTGGGATCTAACGATTGAGGGCTTAGACCAGCACTTGCTGCCACTCTAAGCGATCCAGGGTGCGTGCCCGCTCCAGCGCCCGCTCGAAGCTGTCGAGCTTGGGTTCGATGGTGAGGGGTTCGCCGATATAGCCCTGGACGGCTTCTTGGGTTTTGAGGCCGTTGCCGGTGATGTAGGCGACGGTGCATTCGTCAGGATCAATCTTGCCGGATTCCACCAGCTTCTTCAGCACGGCGATGGTGGTGCCGCCAGCGGTTTCGGTGAAGATGCCTTCGGTTTCCGCCAGTAGTTTCATCCCTTCCACGATCTCCGCATCGGTAACGGATTCGATGTTGCCGTTGGTTTTGCGGGCGATGTCGAGGGCGTAGATGCCGTCAGCGGGGTTGCCGATGGCGATAGACTTGGCAATGGTGCTGGGCTTGACGGGGGAGACAAAATCGCGACCGTCCCGGAAAGCTTGGGCAATGGGGGAACAACCCTCGGCCTGGGCACCGCTGAAGCGAACGTCTTTCCCTTCCACCAGGCCCACCTTAGTGAACTCTTGGAAGCCCTTGTAGATTTTGGTGAACAGGGAACCAGAGGCCAGGGGAGCGACGACGTGGTCGGGCAAGCGCCAGCCCAGTTGTTCGGCCACTTCAAAG
>CAZWNR010000059.1:0-1612 GCA_964635665.1 uncultured bacterium
CCAGTTTATGAACCATTCGTTGTAGCGCCGTTGAGTGGCTGACGGCGACCACCTCTGTCAGGGGAACTCAGGCCAGGTCGTTGGATTCCTCAGACACGACAAAGTCCGTCGTCTTGGCCACCAGCAGAAACCGGATGTCGTAGGTGGGTCAGCAGCACATGGGTCATGGCTACGTTAACTACCCAGCCTGAGGCGGTGAGGTAGCCCCCGTAGTTGTCCCGCTGCCAAACGTAATCCTGCTTCAATCATTCTGGCTAGAGCCCTTTACTTTCCTTGCTCGAACGCTAGACTATCTTTAGAAAGGTAGTTCAGGTGAACTCATGACTCAGAAGACGATGAGTTATGTTGATTTCTGGTGTATAGAGGTGAAAGAAGGAAGGGCGTATCCTGCTGGATGAAGCAAACCACCAGCGAAGGAATACATCATGAATGACGACAATCTTATTGCATTGCCCACTAGCGAGACAACCGAGAGCTTCAGCGATGTGTTGAGCGATCTGATTCGTCGGGGAGCCCGACAGATCATCACCCAGGCGAAAGCCCTGCCCCAGGTGTTTCCCACCACCCAGAAACAGCGCTACCACTAATCCCATTGAATCAACCTTTGCCACCGTGCGCCTTAGAACCGATAAAACCCGAGGCTGTGTCTCCAAGGACACCATCTTGGCACTGGTGTTCAAGTTGGTTGAGAGTGCTCAGAAGAGCTGGCTCAGGATCCGAGGCTTCAAATACCTCGCCGATGTCATTGAAGGAGTCCCATTCAAAGATGGATACCGGACTGATGACAACACCGATATGACCCAGATGCAGGATGCCGCCTAGCTTCTAGCCGTACACCAGATTTGACAATATCTCAAGGATTTTGACTGTGTGACAACAGTTTTACTTTCTGACCCTGGTAGCTGACCACTCCGATGCTGCTGTTGTAAGTGAACCTGCTTGGACTCGGGCACCATGCAACAGGATAAGGGGCGCACCCAGCAACAGAGAACGGACTTACTGTAGTGTTGGCTGCCGAATCAACTCCGATCAAGGAGTAGTCCATGCATCCACATCTCTACATTAGCCCCAGCTAACCCCATGCGAAGGACTTTTTCCTGGGAGGTTCGCGCAGCCTCAAAGCCTTGCTCGTTGGCCTTGCGACATCAAAGAGCATACTTTATGCGGTTAGACAGGCTATCAAAACCAAGGTTCGCGATCCAAGGGGCTATGGGCTCCGCGAATCAAGGGCTTTGAGTGGATGCTGTCGCACTGGGCTTCTACCGACCATGAGGATTAGAACTACAGCGATACGTAACTCTAGACAGGAAAAAAGCCACCACACTGGGCTTCTACCACCTATGAGAATTGAAACTGGGTCTTCACAACTCACAGACCAAAAAATTAACAGCCTTTAATGAGGGCATGGACTGGGTAGTTTATTTGAACTATTACTGGAGGGCATGGACTAAAACGAGTCCCGCCATCTCGACTGAGTGGAGTGTACACAAAGGATACTAATTCCGTAACGGCGACACTAATTCCTGAATGATGTCAGATAATTCCGGAACGTACACGCGCACACCCAAAGGTATTGATATAAGGGGCTTTCAGTAATCGGGATGGCGGGATT
>CAZWNR010000059.1:1622-12483 GCA_964635665.1 uncultured bacterium
AACCCACGGCCCCTTCGTCCCGAACGAAGTGCGCTACCAAGCTGCGCTACATCCCGTTTTGCTTTCCTAGCGTACCACAGTCGCCTTCGCCTTGGTTGATGGGAAAATGGCCCAATAAGAATGCCGCCCATTGGCCAATGGACGGCATGGGCCTTTGATGATGATTCAAAGGATTAGTAGTCAGAACGGAGGAAAACCCCAGGCCGAGGAGACCTCGCCCCTACTCGGCGGCGTTGGCGTTGACGAGTTTCACTTTTTTGGCCAGACCCACCATTTCCAGGAGGCGGATCGTCATCCAGGTGATGTCAATTTCCCACCACTGGAGGCCATGACGAGCGGAGTATTGGAAGGCATGGTGGTTGTTGTGCCAGCCTTCGCCGTAGGTGACGACGGCTACCCACCAGCAGTTGGTGGATTTGTCTTCGGTTTCGTAGGTGCGGTAGCCAAACTTGTGGGTGGCACTGTTCACCAGCCAGGTGCAGTGATAGACCACCACTAGGCGCACGAAGACACCCCACAGCACAAAGGGCCAGCCACCGAGGAAGTAGAGAGCCACACCCAGAGCAACTTGCAGGGCGAGGAAATATTTTTCAAAGAATAGATAAACGGGATCTTCAGCGATGTCGCGGGTGAAGCGGCCCATTTCCCGCTTAGCAGGAACGTCCCGCAGCATCCAGCCCATGTGGCTCCACCAGAAGCCCTTGTTGGAGTCGTGGTGGTCGTTGCTTTGATCAGAAAAGGCGTGGTGATGGCGATGCAGACCCACCCAGGTGATGGGGCCGTGCTGACAAGCCAAGGTACCGCAGAACACGAAGAAATACTCTAGCCACTTAGGCACTTGGAAACTGCGGTGAGAAATTAGGCGGTGCCAGCCCAGGGTGATGCCCAGACAGCCCGTTACCCAGTGCAGCAGCAGGGCCACCCCCACCGCTGCCCAGGAAAAGTTTCCTGGCAAAAACGCCAGCAGCGCTAGGCCATGCATGGCGACCATAAACCATAGAGTGACCCAGTCGCGGGAGAGGCGGGTGGAGGTAGGGGTTGTTGCAGTCATGAACGAAATCTCAGAAGTTTTGGACAGGTTGAATAAATGTGAGGGACAATAGATCTCCCTCGTTTCTTAACGAAAAAAATTAACCTTCGCAACGATCAAACACGATGATGCCGTCAGAGTTCTCAATGTTTCCGATTTTTTACGGAATTGACACCCAGGTCAAGCATAACCTTGAGCGGGTGCTCAGGGCGTTTCGGCAGCATCGGGTAGGGAGTCACCATTTCAGCAGTGTATCGGGCTATGGCCACGATGACCTAGGCCGAGACATCTTAGATAAGGTCTTTGCGGAGGTTTTTCAGGCAGAAGCGGCCCTTGTTCGCTCGCAATTTGTGTCGGGTACCCACGCCATTGCCTGTGCCCTCTACGGCGTTCTTCGCCCTGGGGATGAATGTTTGGCGGTGGCGGGAGCCCCCTACGACACCTTGGAGGAGGTGATTGGGTTGCGAGCATCGGGCCAGGGTTCGCTGGCAGAATTTGGGATCACCTATCGAGAATTACCATTGGCCGCCGCCGATTCCGTGGATTGGGACGCCCTAGAAACCGCCATTAAACCGAATACTCGGCTGGTGCACATTCAGCGTTCCTGCGGCTACAGTTGGCGCACAACCCTAACCATAGCCGAAATTGAGCGCATCGTGGCGACGGTGAAACGGCAGAAATCCGACGTGGTCTGTTTTGTCGATAACTGCTATGGCGAATTTTTGGAAGACCGCGAACCCACCGCTGTTGGGGCTGATCTGATGGCTGGATCGCTGATTAAAAACCCGGGCGGCACCATCGCCACCACCGGAGCCTACGTGGCCGGCCGGGCGGATTTGGTCGAGGCAGCGGCCTGTCGATTGACCGCACCGGGCATCGGCTCTAGCGGTGGTTCCAGCCTAAATCAAAACCGTTTGATGTACCAGGGGCTTTTCCTTGCCCCGCAAATGGTGGGTGAGGCGATGAAGGGAAATTATCTGGTAGCAGCTACCTTTGACGCCTTGGGCTATCCTGTCAAGCCCAGTCCTGCCATGGCTCAGCGGGACGTGATCCAGGCCATCAAGCTTGGGTCACCGGAGAAGATGATCTCCTTCTGTAAAGCCATTCAGCAGCATTCCCCCATTGATGCCTACGTGGAACCCGTCCCCGCCGTCACCCCTGGTTACGACACTCAACTGGTGATGGCAGGGGGCACCTTTATCGACGGCAGCACCTCGGAACTCTCCGCTGACGGCCCCCTTCGGGAACCCTACGTGGTCTACTGTCAGGGCGGCACCCACTGGACCCACATTGCCCTCGCGCTAGAGGCGGCGGTGGAAGCTATCGGACCAGCCTAAGCCTTCTCACCTAGAGTCTTGGTCTAGCCAGCTACCCTGTTCTCATCTGTTTAGAGGGTGGAGACCTTTCAGCCCTGTGTCCGTCAGAGATGGCTTGCCTTAGAACCCTCCAGCGGTTCACCAATAATCATGTACTCAACACAACCTCAAAAGGCGGTGATAGGATGGGAAACTGAAATTCAATCTATCTGACGGCTAGGCTGTGGTCGTAAGGCCATCTCCCCCGCCATGGCACTTTTAGACATCCGGTTGCGTCACTGGCACAGGTGCTCCAAGAGCCTAGGATCGCAGGCGTTAAAGTCTTAACTGATCCCTTGAAAATTTGTATCCATCTAGACGGTTTTTCCCGGAGGTACTCCATGACACCCCTCAAGCGACCCCTGCGGCTAGCCGCGATTTGCCTCGCTGCCGCTACCGTGGTGACGAGTGTTGGCGTGGTTTTACCGCAACCCGCTCCTGCCCAATCGGGGTTGACTATTTTTGGTGGCGTTGAAGCTGAATATCGCCTGCGGTACTTCATTGACTTCAATTCGCCTCGCAGTCGCAATGCTCGTTATTACCTGCAAGTGAACAGCACTAAACTGCCCCGCGAGGTGGTATCCCTCAAAATCGAGTACCCTGAGTCGTTTACCCAGCGGCGAGGGCGTCTGAACCTAGATGCCATTGAGCTCCGCCAAGGGGAATGGCGGGGCGGCGAAACTATCCCTCTGCAAAGCATAGAGTGGATTGAGGAGGAAGGTGTGATTGAGATTACGCCCGAATCGCCTATCCCAGCGAATACCGATTTCGTTGTGGTGATGAATGACGTGCTCAATCCTAACCGCTACGGTTACCACTATTTCAACCTCAGCATGACCTACCAGGGCGATGTGATGGATCAGTACGTCGGCACCTGGCCCCTAGAATTGGGAGCCGACTAGGGACGCTATCCTAGATAACTCAGCCCGTGCATCTTCTGGTGGAAGATGCACGGGCTGGGGCTCTGACCTAGCCTAGGCGTTAGCATTAAGGTTGCTGATCCCGAACATCCCAACTTAACAACATAATCATAGATGGGATGGGCAATTAGTGCTATGATAGAAAATCTGTGACTTTTAAAGATATTTGATCAGCGTACTGAGGTAGCCCGATGAGCAAGCGCACCCTAGAAGGAACGAACCGTAAACAAAAGAGAACCTCCGGCTTCCGTGCTCGGATGCGCTCCCACACTGGTCAAAACGTGATCAAAGCACGACGTCGTAAAGGTCGGGCTAATCTAGCTGTTTAGGTCAAGTTCAACGTTTGTGGCAATTGACCTACCCCTGTCCTAGGATGAGGGGTAGGTTTTGATTTATCTATACTCTTTTTGTTTTCCTGGCCATTGTGCTGCCGAAACCCCAGCGATTGAGGTCTTCTCGTGACTTCTCCAAGGTGTATCACCTGGGGAGTAAAGCTGTATCTGCCCATCTTGTGGTCCGAGTGCTAGAGACAGGGGGGCCTGGGGCACAACCCACCGGGCAAACGGAGGCTTCACCTGCGCTAAATAGCGCTGTCCTTGGTCAGGTGGGCATTGTGGTTAGTCAAAAAGTTAGTAAGCGGGCGGTGGTGCGAAATCGTCTCAAGCGCCAAGTGCGTGCGATTATGGCTCAGCTTTTGCCTCAGTTAACCCCCCACCTATGGATCGTGGTGAACCTACGACCTGGGGCGGAGCAGTGCGAATATGGCGATTTTTTGCAAGAATTAAAACAGCTCTTTACCCAGTTAGAGGTTTTCCATGGGCATTCGTGAAGACGTGTTCTATGAAGGCGGCCCCCATATCGGTGATCTGATCATCAATGGGCTGCTGGCTTTCACTATCATTTGTATTCCTCTAACGGTAGGGGCTATCACCCGCGCCCTCTGGCTGCGCTACCGCATCACTAACCGCCGTATCTCCGTCACTGGGGGCTGGAAAGGCCAAGACCGCACCGATATCATCTATTCTGAAATTCGCAAAATCGTCACCGTTCCCCGTGGTATTGGGCTGTGGGGCGATATGGTAATCACCCTCAAGGATGGCAGCCGCCTAGAACTGCGCGCTATGCCCCGTTTCCGCGAGATCTATGACTATATCAACGAAAAAATCTCCCCCCAAGCCCAGGCCGTCAGCGGAGCCGTTGGCAGCAACTAGATTAGCCGATCCTCACCCTACGGTACCCCGCACCGTTTTGGTGGGGTCAGGGGCAGGCAAGTAGGGTAGATTAGGTAACTGAGCAAATTGACGTCGTAATTCCCCTAGCGGGGTTAGGTGCCCATGGATTTTGGTATTGGATTTCTCTCGAACAACATTATGTTGCCGATCCTGGATTTTTTCTACGGGATCGTGCCCAGCTACGGCCTTGCGATTGTGGCCCTGACTTTGGTCATTCGCTTTGCCCTGTACCCCCTCAATGCTGGGTCTATCCGCAACATGCGCCGGATGCGGGTGGCTCAGCCGCTGATGCAAAAGCGGGTAAAGGAAATCCAAGACCGCTATAAGGACGACCCCGCTAAGCTCCAAGAGGAAATGGGCAAGGTCTACAAGGAGTTTGGTAATCCCCTAGCGGGCTGCTTCCCGGTATTGGTGCAGATGCCTGTCCTCTTTGCTCTGTTTGCTACCCTGCGGGGGTCGCCGTTTTCCGATATTGCCTACGACGTCAATTTTCAGGTTTTTCCCCAGGAGAAAGTTGAGCAGATCCAGCCCCAAATCTTTAGCACCTCCCCCAAGGCTATCTATGTCTCTGACGGGTCTCACTTCCCGATTGCGGCGGTGGTTCCTGGAGGGAACAAGCTAGTGGTGGGCGAAAAGACCGATGTACGCCTGCAAACCCCCGAGGGCCAACCCATCGGCGATCTAGTGGCCGAGTATAATCAGGAGGCGGCCGACGAGGTTCAACCCCGCTGGGAAATTACCAAGGGCGAGGGTGTAATTGAGGTGGATCAGGATGGCCACATTACCGCTGTGGCACCCGGTGAAGCGTCGGTTAAGGTCTACGTGCCTGGTCTAGCCGCCAATAAGGGTTTCCTGTTTATCGAAGCACTGGGACGGGTAGGCGTGACGGGTGACGATGGAGCCATCCATTGGGATATCCTGGCGATGATTTTGGCCTTTGGCGCTAGCCTTTACCTCAACCAAGTGTTATCGGGGCAGGGTTCGACGTCGGATAATCCTCAGCAAAACGCCGTCAACAAGTTCACTCCAGTGATTTTTTCGGGGATGTTCTTGTTCTTTCCCCTGCCGGCAGGGGTGTTGATGTACATGGTGATTGCCAACATCTTCCAAACCTTGCAGACCTTTATTCTGTCTCGCGAGCCACTGCCAGAGAACCTGCAAAAAATTGTGGACGCCGAAACCCGCAAGACCGATATTGATGATCGTAAAACCCTACCCTTTGAACCGGGTCGGGCTAAGAAGAAGAAGGCGTAGAGGCATTATGGAGGAAGCGGTATACCAACCTGGGGTTGAGTGGCTAACGTCGCTGCTGGCCATGCAGGGGTTACAGACAACGGTGTCCGCTCACCTCGTTGAGGATGAGACGGGGCCTAGCTGTTGGCTCACCATTGATGAATCGAAACTGACCCCAGAGCAGGTGCAAACCCTGATTGGGGAAGGTGGTTCAGTGCTAGATTCCATCCAGTATCTGGCTAACACCACCCTCAACCTCGGTAAAGACGCCAGTGAGCAGCAGGCCTTTACCCTTGAACTGGCTGGCTATCGGGCTCAGCGCCTTGAGGAACTGAAGACCATGGCCCTATCCGCTGCAGAGCAAGTTCTCGCTAGCGGCCAAGAATACGAGCTCAAGGGGCTGTCCTCCGCCGAACGCCGACAACTGCACCACTTCCTTAAAGCTAAGGAAGGGTTATCTACCTTTAGCCGAGGGAAAGAACCCGATCGGCGGCTCGTCGTATGCCTAGATTCTGAAGCTCAGGACGATGCCTGAGGTATCACCATGGACACGGATAGGGTATACATCCCTCAACTACTTCAGCAGCCCGAGAAAACCCTCAGTATCGAACTGGATAGCCACCTCCCGAATTTGGAGACGTTAATTCCGGTGCGGGGAGAGGTACAGATTACCCATCAGGCTACCTTTCTTGCGGTTAAGGGGTTTGCGGAAACCATTGTGACCCTCACCTGCCATCGCTGCCTCAATCACTACAACCATCGGATCTCCATTGCGCCCAAAGAGCTGATTTGGCTGGAGTCTGACCCTGATCCTGGTAGCCTGCCCCTAGAACGGGAGGTTGCCATGGAGGATCTCACCGAAACCCTACCCCCTACGGGCTACTTTGACCCAATTACCTGGATCTACGAGCAAATTTGTCTTGCATTGCCCCAACGCCAGCTCTGTGATGTGAATTGCCCCGGCATTGTCCTTCCCACCGATAAAGTAGAGGAGCAAGATACCCTGCCCGTCGATCACCGCTGGGCGGCTTTAGCACAGTTGCAGCGTCAGCTTGATTCCGGGAAACCCTCTCTAGAGGACGAACGCTCCTAGGGGCTGTTGCCAAATATAGTTTTCTCATATTGAGAATGCGCCCTAGGCAACGTTCTAACCCGCCTATCAATCCGTGCGAGTTTGGCTACCAGATTTTGCCCCGCAATCCAGGAGGAGGGGTAATGCCGTAGCGGTTCAGTAGGGTCGGCAGCACATCATAGAGTTGTGCGCCATCCAGCACGCGACCGTTTTGGGGCTGGCTGGGATCGTGAAAAATCATGAGGCCGAAGGGGGCGTGGTTGGCGTCGTCGGGGCCAGTGTCGTTTTCGACGGTATAGAGGTTGTTGAGGCCGACGCTGCCGACGGAGCGCCAAGCTAGATCGTCAAAATACACAATCAAATCGGGGGCCCGTCCGCGCACCTTTTGGTAGATGTCCTGGGGTTTAAAGACCTTGATGGGCAAGGGATTGCCGTTAGGGTCGGTCAGGGTTTTGAGCTTTTCGGTGAGTTCCTGGCGTAGGGCTTCATAGTCAGCCATGGCCACGGTGCCCTGGGGTTCTCGGCCCTTAACGTTGAAGAAAATGCGGGCATAGTAGCCCCCGGCTCCCCACACCTGGGTTCGGCTCCAATCTACCGCTGCCTGGTCGAGGGGGATCACCTGGTCTGGGGTTTCTTTCAACGTCAGATAGCCCTGGCGGATCAACCATTCGTTAATGCAAATGCCGCCCATTAAGGGCTGAGCCCCATGATCTGAGACCACCAGCACGGCGGTATCGTCGTCGCAGTGGGTCAATAACTCGCCCACCCGTTTGTCCACATGGACGTAGTAATCGTGGATGGCGGTGGCGAAGGGGGAATCCGCCTCGTACTGGGGATGGCGGGGATCCATCGGTTTCCAAAAGGCGTGGTGTAAACGGTCTACCCCCATATCCACCAGCATCAGGAAGTCAGGCTGATCGCGGTTGATCAGTTTCTCGGCCAGCGTAAAGCGCTGATTGCATAGGCTGTAGAGGTTGGATAGGATGCGGTCTTTTTCGTCGGAGCGAAAATTGGGTACATCCATCATAAAATCTGGCATCCAGGCTTTGATCTGGTCGCCCAGTTCTGGCGGATGGGTGAAGGGGACTTCCGTGCTGGGGGTGAGGAAGCAGGAGACCAGGGAACCATTCACGGCGTAGGGGGGCGAGGTTCCGGGGACACTTAACACCGCCACCGACCAGCCCACTTCTCCCAAAATGTCCCACAGACGCGGAAACTTCACGGCCCGTCCGTCGGAAATGGCCATGGAGTGATAGTCCCGATCCCGCCGATTGCGAAATCCGTAGATCCCCAGCTCCCCTGGATCGCGACCGGTCATCATGCAGCTCCAGGCGGGTACGGTGATAGCGGGAATGCTGCTCTCCATGCGGCCATAACTGCCCTGGGCCATCAAGCGACCGAGGTTGGGTAAATCGTCCCGCCACTGCTCAAAAACCAGGGACGGCTCCATGCAGTCGAGGCCAATAATCACAAGGCGGGGGGTAGGCATAGGGGTTGGAGACACATCCTGGACGCTTCCATTGTACGGGCGTACCGCAGTACGCCCCAACCAAGTCATCCACTTCCCCTAAAGCCCTATTTCAAGGGCAAGATTGTCCATAGCAACAATCTTGTACGGGCGTACCGCAGTACGCCCCAACCGAATTCTCTATTTTCCAGATCCTAACCCCGGATTGCCCGAAACATCCCAAACCGACAGAGACCCGCCCCAAAGGCTAGCCGCATGAGCAGAATGGTGGGCACCTCGCGCAGGGATTTGATAAAGCCAGAGAAACCGAACTTAATTAACCCCTTGGGCCGCACGATACCCTGCCAGATGGAATCGATCCAGGAGGGCAGGGTTTCTTGGGTCCAGTCGGCGGTGGTGACGGTGCCCTGTACGAGGCCCGTGGCCTCTAGGTGCTCGGCAAAGCCTTCGATGCTGGCGAATTGGGGATGTGCCCATTGATCTAAAAGCTGCTGCATGACGGGCTTTTCCCAGACATTCAGGGGTTTTTTGCGGTCGTCCCGCTGGTTCCAATCGGCCACCACTAGGAGGCCACCCGGTTTTAGCACCCGCATCAGTTCCTTGGCAAAGATGGCCTTATCGGGCATGTGGGGACCCGCCTCCACCGACCACACCACATCGAAGCTGGCGTCGGGGAAGGAGAGATTCATGGCGTCATCCACCTGGAATTGGGCGGTGACTCCGGCGGGGGTGAGTTCCGTGGCCCGCTGCACCTGCTGGGGGCTGATGGTGACGCCCGTGACCGCAAAGCCATAGTCCCGCGCCAAAATTCGGGCACTACCGCCGATGCCGCACCCCACATCCAGCACGGTGGTTCCGGAGGGCAACCGATCCAATCCGCCCCAGTGAACCATTTCGTGAACAAAGTCGGCCTTGGCGGCGAGGAAGGACTTACGACGTGGCGGCGATCCATAATGCCCTAGGTGGATATGTTCGCCCCAGTAAAATTCAAGGATGCCATCCTGGGTCCACTGGTCGTAGGCATTGGCTACGGAATTGGCGGACTGGTAGCGGCGAGCAGTGAGAAAATAAATCACCAAGCCCAGCCCAATCATCCCAGTCAGCAGCCCCAGCACCGACATAAATCCCATGCTAAAAACGTTTCCAATACTTAACAATCCTGCCTTTCATTGTGGCAAGCTTAGGGGATGGGCGCAATGATGCCGAAGCTAGGGATGGGAAGAGGCAGATCCCCAAAGATATAGTTCGGCTGGGGGTGTGGAGGATGTAGCTAAACTATGGGTGGCAAGCTGGGCATGGGCGGCACCGTTTAAAAATACAGTGTTCAGTAGCACGGCCAAGCCACCTGATACGGCCATTAACCCTAGCCACTCCACGTAATCTCTCATGCGCGTTTCCCAACTGCTAATGTCCATGGGGTAGGCCACTGGCCCAGGCTTTGAAAGCCGGAGCTATCTTTCCCCAACCCATTTCATCATAGGATGCTCCAATGATTTTTCTCCCGGCGCTGTGCCGTATTGGCAAGTGGCTGGCGGGTCTCCCCTGAGGATGAGTAGGGGAAAGTTAACAAAGTCGGTAACTCTCTTTTCATAAAGTCGAAGTTTTTTGTGTTCTGCGCTACATTTACTGCCAATCACTACGCCTAATATCCACTCTGGAGGTTTGGTGGGTGATGCCAGAGCCCAATTGCCCCATTTATTTGAGTCAGGAGTGAGGTTGAATGGTCGCACGATTTAATCGACGGAAGTTTTTGGTGTACGGGTCTGCTACCCTAGGCACCTCAATGTTACTGAAAGCCTGTGGCGGTGCCACCACGACCCCCGACGCGGGCACCGCCCCTGAAGGCGGCGACACCACAGCGGGCGGCGGTGAAACGGTGAAGGTAGGGATTCTCCATTCCCTGAGCGGCACCATGGCTATTAGCGAAACCACTGTGGTTGACGCTGAGAAGCTAGCGATTAAGGAAATCAATGCTGCTGGAGGTGTCCTAGGTAAGCAGATCGAAGCGGTGGTAGAAGACGGTGCTTCCGATTGGCCCACCTTTGCCGAAAAGGCCGAGAAGCTGATTGACCAAGACCAGGTAGCGGTGGTGTTTGGCTGCTGGACGTCCGCTAGCCGTAAGGCTGTGCTGCCCGTCTTCGAGTCGAAGGATCACATGCTGTGGTATCCGGTGCAGTACGAAGGGCAGGAATGTTCCAAAAACATCTTTTACACCGGGGCTGCGCCCAACCAGCAAATTGAGCCCGCTGTCGATTGGTTGTTAGAAAACAAGAGCAAGGACTTCTTCCTCGTCGGGTCGGACTACGTGTTCCCCCGTACCGCTAACACCATCATCAAAGAGCAACTGAAGGCCAAGGGTGGCAACACCGTTGGGGAAGACTACCTGCCCCTGGGGAACACCGAAGTTACCCCCATCATCACCAAAATTAAGGCGCAGCTACCCAACGGCGGTGTCATCTTCAATAGCCTCAACGGCGACAGCAACGTGGCCTTCTTCAAGCAGTTGCAGGGGGCTGGCATGGGGCCAGATATGTACCCCGTGATGTCGGTG
>CAZWNR010000060.1:0-12466 GCA_964635665.1 uncultured bacterium
CCGAAAATGCCCACCAACCGACCAGGCCGCACCGTTACGTTGATGTTCCGCAACGCCTGGGTGTCGCGGTAGTTCACCGTGAGGTGATCCACGGTGATGATTGGGGTGCCTGGGGCGGTGGGGTTGGAGCTGTAGTTAGAACGGGGTGCCATAGGAGTTTCCGAGGATAGCCGAGTCTGGGTGAGGGCCGAGAAAGGGAAGCCTTCAAAAATGAAGCGATTATGAAAAATATTGTACCGTAAAAAATGAAAGGAATATGAAATGTAACCTATGCAACGGATCATGTTTTCTCCCCGGTTCCCACGTTATCGAGCCTTAGCCCTGTTGTTATCGGTCGTTGGGGCAGGATTGTGGGGCTGTGATGCGTCGAATCCAGGGAATTCCGGGGTTAGCGGGGCTGATGCGGAAGGACGCCCCACCGTGGTGGCCACCAGTACCCTTATTGCCGACTGGGCCGAGCAGATTGGCGGCGACCAGATTGAACTCACCAGCATTCTTCAACCCGGTACCGATCCCCATGTGTACGAACCCGTTCCTGCCGACAGTGTGGCCTTTGAGCAGGCCGACCTCATTCTCTACAATGGCTACAACCTAGAGCCAGGGCTAATTCGCCTGTTGACCGCCGCCGGAGCCAACGCCCAGCACCTCGCGGTGGGGGAAGTGGTGCCGCCCTTGAATTTGGAGGAAGCGGGGCAATCGGTGCCGGATCCCCATGTGTGGGGCGATGTGAGCAATGTGGTGCCGATGGTGGAGGCGATCCGGGATGAGTTCATCGCATTGGCCCCCGACCAGGCCGAGATCTTCACCGCCAACGCCGCCGCCTATATCGAGGATCTGAATCAACTGCACGACTGGATTGGAACGCAAACCGCCACCATTCCGCCCGCCCAGCGCCAGCTCGTCACCACCCACGATGCCTTTCAGTACTACGCCAATGCCTATGGCCTCACGGTGGCCGGAACCTTAATCGGCATTAGCACCGAGGAACAGCCCAGCGCCCAAACCGTGCAACAGTTGGTGACGGTGATCCAAAATTTGGGCGTACCCGCCATCTTCGCCGAAACCACCCTCAATCCTCAACTGATTACCACCGTGGCCCAGGAAGCCGGAGTGACCCTAGCTGAACAGGAACTCTACGCCGACTCCATCGGTGTCCCCGGCAGTGAGGGCGACAGCTATCTCAGGATGATGGCCGCCAATACCCGCGCCATTGTGGAAAATCTGGGCGGCACCCTCACCGACCCCCCTGTGCCCACCCAAGAACGGTAGGGCAACCCTAGCCGTCTCTGGTTTAGCCGTCCTATGGATATCCTATGATTGCTACCTAGGCTGATGGGGGCATTACAGGTTTGTGGCGAGGCATGGGCTGGTGGCCCTCAGTTTGTACAGAATTGCTTGCAAAAGACGGCCTGCACAAAGCTGTGTGTCCCAAGCCCATCCATAGGAACGAGTGAATGATTACCCGTCATGATGTCAAAGAACTGCAAGCGCTGACGAAGGTTCCTGCTCTGTCGATTTTGCTGCCCACCCACCGCACGTCACCGGACAACAAACAAGATCCCATCCTCGTCAAAAACCTGGTGAACGAGGCTAAAGATCGGCTGTCCCAGGAGTTTTCTACCCGCGACCTAGAGCCGCTGCTGAAAAACCTAGACGATCTCGTCAACGATATTGACTACACCTACGCCCTCGATGGCCTAGCGCTGTTTGTTAGCCACGACCTCGCCAAGAAATTCTACCTGCCCTTCACCGTGCCCCATCGGGTGGTGATCGATCAAACCTTTGCCACGCGGGATTTGGTCTATGGTCTGCACCGCGCCCAGCGCTATTGGGTCTTTTTGCTGAGCCAAGGGCTAACCCGCCTGCTGGCCGGAACGGGCGACACCCTAGAGGAAGTCACCGATGGCCAATTCCCGATGGCGATGGAAGGCCCCGGTGCCACCACGGCCCTGCCCGACAGCGCCGATTCCGCCTATGTAGACGACCGTCACCGCCGTTTCTTCCAGCAGGTGGATCAAGCCTTCACCGCCTATGCCGAAGATGACAGCCTACCCATCGTCCTCGGTGGCGTGGTGCGACAAATCTCCTTCTTCCAGGAGGTGTCTCAATACACCAACCTGGTGGCCGGTACCCTAACGGGCAACTTTGACAAAGCCACGCTGTCTGATCTAGCACCGCAGGTGTGGCCGATGATCGAAGGCGTACGCACCCAACAGCGGGAGGCCGCTCTCCAAGCCCTTGATGCCGCCACGGGCGAAGGTAAAGTGGTGTCCACCATTGAGGAAGTCTGGCGACTGGCCAATGATGGGCGCGGCAAACTGCTGCTGGTGGAAAAGGGCTACCACGTCCCTGCCATCGTCACCGCAAACGGCGGCCTCGAAACCGTGGCCGAACCGGGTGGCACGGACGTAATGGATGACGCCGTAGATGAAATCATCGAAGCAGTATTGGCCAAGGGCGGCGACGTGATGCTGATGGAGGACGGCTCTCTGCCCAATGCCCAGCGCATTACCCTGACCCTCCGCTACTAGTGCCCCATCCAAATTCCATATCCCGATTCCCGATCCGTTTAACTGTACAGTGAGGTTTCCTTGTTCACCTAAACCAGGGATAGCTCACTAGCGGGTGCTGGATTCCGCTGCGCTGCACCTAACCTCCGTCAGAGATGGGGCAGGCAATCAGGGTTATGGAACTTGGGTTTGGTAGAGCTGGCTGGCCAGGGTTAATAGGGTTTCACGATCCGTCACCCGATCTTGCCAGGGTTGGGGAATGCCGCTAAGACCGTAGTAGGCTCCGGCCAGTTGGCCACAGATGGCGGCGGTGGTGTCGGCATCGTCCCCCAGGTTGGCAGCGGCGAGGATGGCCTCGGCGTAGGTTGTCGTTGTCCAAAAGCACCAGAGAGCAGCCGTGAGGCTTTCGACCACGTAGCCACTGCCGCGAATTTGGTCACGCTCCCAGCGTTGATACTCCCCTGCCGCGATGGCTTGGAGGGTGGGGGTTTGCAAATTTAGATCGTCGTGGTTAGTCAGGATTTCTTCCCGATTAGCCCCCGACAAGGCTCGCGCCAGCATGGCCCCAAATAGGCGACTGGCCTCAATGCATTCCTGGGCTGCGTGGGTGGTGCGGGAGCTTTCCCCCGAAAACCACACCGCTTTGGCAACATCGGGATAGTAGAACATCGGCACCGGGGCCAGCCGCATCAAACAGCCATTGCCCGCCGACCGAGGATCGGTAGAGCCGCTGAAGGGTTCCCCCGTTTGCCGAAACTGGCGCAGGGCTTGGCTGACGGTGTTGCCGATGTCAAAACAACGGCCCGTGCTGCTGAGGTAGCCCTCCTCGGCCCAGCGACAATAGCGCTGCATTTGATCTAAGGGGTCAAAGCCATCGCACTCCACCAAGCTAGTGGCCAAACACAGCGCCATGGAAGTGTCGTCTGTCCACTGGCCTGGTTCTAACCCAAAGGGGCCGCCGCCCACCATATCGGTCATGGGCGGAAAGCTGCCCCTGGGCCGAAATTCTACGGTGGTGCCCACGGCATCCCCCACCGCCAAACCGAGCAAACAGCCGTGAAAGCGTTCTAGGGTTTCCATAGGGGGTCTCTTTGTCAGTTCTGGTCTGGGGTGGTTGAAGGTGGGGTGGTTGAAGGTGGGGTGGTTGAAGGTGGGGTGGTTAAAGGTGGGGTGGTTAAAGGTGGAGTGGTTGAGTTGCTAGGTGAGTTAAGGATCCAGTGTCTTCGAGCATATTGGCGTTCTCTGGATGGGCAGAATGTCGCGGCTATTGGGCCTGTTGCCAGCCCACGTAGCTGGGGGGGAAGCCCTCGACATTGTCATAGCCCAAAAGCCTCAGTGCCATCACCCCGATACCTGTGCGATAACCCGTTGAACAGTAGAGCATGACGGGTTGGTCGTGGGGTACCTGATCAAGGTGTTGGGCCAGCCCTCGGAGGGGAAGGTTGATGGCCCCTGGGATGTGGCCGCCCCGATATTCCGATGGCTCCCTTACGTCGATAAAGAGCGTCTTGCCCTCGGCCACCTTGGCCTGAATCTTGGCCACATCCCGAACACCGTAGAAGCCAGGAGGGATGTGCTGGAGAAAGTCATCCACCGCCATCTGAGGGGGCAAGGGACTGCTTTCAACCGAAGGGGCGGCTAGGGCTGGAGGACTGAGGATGACAACACACCCCAGACACAGGACAACCAACAGCCATCGCTGGAGGAACTGGAAACAGCGGAACCGCAGCATAGGCACTCACAGCGCAACACCCCTATCCTGACCTTATCCCCAGACCATGACCAGGATTTTCTACAAAGGTTTACGGCCTAGGGCAGGGGTTGGGTCTCGCTATTTGGACAGTGTAGGGGGCAGGTCGCCTCACCCTTGGGCGGATTTGGGTTCTCGCCAATTTTGTCCGTCAACCAGGGCGTGGCGGCAGTCTATTACCCCTGTGCCAAAAAGGGTGGAGCGGGGCAGTCCAAAACCATGACGATGGCCCGCAGCAGTTCCCCTTCCTGGGGGGTGACGGTATTGTCGGCGAGGACGGTGTGGGCACAGGCATCGACGATGGTCTGTTTGAGCTTGGGGGTGGCCTGTTCTAGGGTGGCGAGGCTTTTGCCCAGGTCGGTGATTTTAACCGAGGGCAGGGCATCGGGGAGGGTTTGTTTTTTGGCACCGGGCAACTGGTACAGGCCCGATTTAAGGGCATAGAAGGCGTCCTCTGGTTTGGTGTGCCCCATGCGGGCCAGCAGGCTGAGCAGGGTGACGGCCTCATTCCAGAGGGCATCAAGGCTGGTGATTTCTGAGGTGGAGGGGGCGGTGCCGGGGTCGCTGGTCAACCGTTTTCGCACAATGAGATGAAGCACATACTCCGACAGCGAAAGGCGACCATCGGCCTTGATGAGGGCCTGGAGGGTGCTGAAAAACTGTTTTTTCTCCTCCACAGACAGCGGTTTGAGGGCGGGCATGGTGAGTTCTAGCAGGGGCAGGGTTTGGCGGCTATCCATCCCCTGCAAGGCGGGCCGATGGCCGATGGCCCGCTGGGCGCTGTCCTCTCCGTAGGCGGCGGCAATGCTTTGGGTCTGTTGGGTCTGAACGGAGGGCTGGTCATCCAGCAGCAGAGCAAGCACCACTTCCCTGGCGCTTTCGGGCTGGTGGAGGGCGGTTTTTAGGGCGGGGTCGAGATTGTTCAGGAAGTCTTGCACCTGGGCCAAGCGGCGACCGTCGATGGTGCCGATGGCGGCCATAAAGGCTTGGGGGGATGGGGCTTGGGGTAATGGGGCTTGAGCGGCTAAGGTTTGGGGAGAGCGTCCCTGGTCAGAGGAGGCCGCCGTGGCGGGGGCTTCGTTCAATCCCATCACCAAGCCCTCCGCCAAGGTTGAGGGATGGCTGGGGACGGTAACCTGGGCGAAATTAGGCACCTTACCCAGGCGACGGATGCGGTCTTGCAGGGGCGGATGGGTAGCAAATAAACTGCCGAACATGGCCAGACCGGGCAGGGCTTCCCCAAAGAACAGGTGGCTGGCTTCCTCGGCGGTGGGGGCCATGATTTTAGACCCGCCAGAAAGCTGCCCCAGCTTGGTCAAGGCTCCGGCTAGGCCATCGGGGTTGCGGGTAAACTGCACCGCCGAGGCATCGGCCAAAAATTCCCGCTGGCGAGAGACGGCACTTTTAATCAATCGCCCACAGAGCAGCCCAATACTGCCAATGATGGCCATCGACAGCCCTGCGATCAGAATAACGGCTGCGCCCTTGTTGTCGTTGTTGCTGCTGCGGCGATGACCGTAGCCAAAATCCCCGTAGCGCAGGATGAAGCGACCTAAAAGGTGAATCAACAGTAGCCCCTGCAACAGCCCAATTAGTTTGAGGTTGAGGCCCATGTCGCCGTGGACGATGTGGCTAAATTCGTGGCCAATCACCCCCTGCAACTCGTCGCGGCTGAGCTGGTCTAGGCAGCCTTTGGTGACGCCGATAACCGCTGTTTCTGACGAAAATCCGGCGGCAAAGGCATTGATACTGGATTCATGTTCCAACAGGTACACTTCGGGGATGGGCGTTCCCGCCGCCAGGGCCATTTCCGCCACCACATTCAGCAGCCGCATCTCGCCGGGGTCGTTGGTTTGAGGCGTCACCTTGCGCCCCCCCAAGCTGCGGGCCAGCCCAGCCCCCCCCTCCCGCAGGGCCACCATTTTAGTGGCGCTACCGGCCCCAATCACCACCAGCGTGGATAGGGCAATCAGGGTGAAGAGTTCCGGTTGCCACCAGCTTGCGGCTCCATTCAGATTCCCTTGCAGTGTTACCACCGCCACGAGGTAAAAGGCCAGAATCATCAACCCCACCGACAGCCCAAACAGGAACACCAGGTAGGTGGTGTTGCGACGGGCCTGATCTTGGTGCTCAAAGAAATTCATGGTGCCCCAAGGAAATTAGGAATAGGAATCCCCAAAACATCAACATTGACAAAGGACGCTTACCACAGACGCGCCGTAGCTTTCCCGTCAGAAGACCTGTGCCCTACGCCCCAATTCTCTAAAGAGGATTTCTGCTTTGAGCCTTGGACTTCTAGTCCTTAGCTCAGCGGCCAGTCCTAGGGATCGATCCCAAAACCTGCCTCACCTTGACAGGACTGGGTGGCCACGGCCCACCCCAAAGGCAACCCATGATGTTTCACCAGTCTGCCGAGGCCAGCAGGACTAACTAAAGGAGACCCTGGGCACTGCTCGCACCTCTGGGGCCACTTCCTCCAGCAGTTCCGCCGGGCCAAAGTTGAAGGAACTGGCAATCAGGTTGCTGGGGAAGCTTTCGCGGGCCGTGTTGTAGAAGGTAACGGCATCGTTAAAGGCTTGGCGGGCAAAGGAAATCCGGTTTTCCGTGGAAGAGAGTTCCTCCATCAACTGGCCCATATTTTGGTTGGCCTTCAGGTCGGGGTAGCTTTCTGAAAGGGCAAACAACTTACCCAGGCTTCCGGTGAGGGCACCCTCCGCTGCGGCCAACTGCTGCATGGCCTGGGGATCTCCCGGTGCCTGGGAGGCTGCCCGACTGGCGGTGAGGGCCGAATTGCGAGCATTGATCACCGCCGTTAGGGTGCCTTGCTCGTGGGCCATATAGCCCTTCACGCTCTCCACCAGGTTGGGGATGAGGTCGTAGCGCCGCTGAAGCTGCACATCAATTTGGGCGTAGGCGTTTTTGTAGCGGTTGCGTTTGGTCACAAGCTGGTTGTACAGGTTGGCGATCATAAACCCACCCGCCAACAGCAACACCAGCACAATAATGGTTAATCCCATGGCGTTGTCCTCCGGTTTGCCTTTAAACTTCCCCTTCAGTTATCCCCAGCCCATAACTCTGCAACAAAGTGTTACGCAACATCCTGGCAGCGCTCTCTGTTGAGGTAAATGACGTTCAGCACATTTTCCTGCGAAGGGGCACCGCCAGAGGGGCTAACGTTAGTAAGCCGTCTTCTCAGCGACTCCTAGGACAGATCTTGGTACAGTGCTTTTGATAAGTGCTTTTGATAAGTGCTTTTGATAAGTGCTTTTGATCCGTCCTTCTAAATTGCCATCACGTACTGTTGAGGAGAATGGGGCCATGCGTCGTCGCCAGGTGTTAGCGGGGTTGGGGATGACGGCGGGAATGGTATCTCTGGGTCTTCAGCATCCTAGGCAGGGCTTAGCCCAGACCGCCCAGACACCCACGCCCCTGTATCCGCCTCGGTTGGGGCCGGGGGCCACGGTGGGTATTGTCAGTCCGGCGGGGGCCACCTTTGAGCCAGATCGGCTGGACTTGGTGGTAGATGCCGTCACCGCCCTGGGCTGGCGACCGAAGCTGGCCCCCCATGTGCTAGAACGCTACGGCTATCTGGCTGGCCCCGACCAAGTGCGCGCCGCCGATATTAACGCTATGTTTGCCGACCCCAGTGTGGATGCTCTGCTGCCCGTGCGGGGAGACTGGGGCAGCGCCCGCCTGTTGCCTTACCTGGACTACGACCAAATTCGGGCTAATCCTAAGGTGATCATCGGCTTCAGCGACATCACCGCCCTGCTGCTGGGCATCTACGCCAAAACGGGGCTGATCACCTTCCACGGCCCCCACGGGCTGACGGCCTGGCGAGGGGATCAGGTGGATTTTCTGCGGCGGGTGGTGGTGCAGGGGGAAGCGCTCACCTTTACCAATCCGCTGTTGGGAGCCGATCAAGATCGCCTCATGCGCGACCAGGGCCGCATCCAAACCATCACCCCTGGTCGAGCTACGGGACGGCTGATTGGCGGCAATCTCTCGGTGTTGACGGGCCTAGTCGGTTCTCCCTATCTGCCCGATCTGCGGGGGGCGATTTTGTTTTTAGAAGACATTGGCGAACCGCCCTACCGGGTAGACCGCATGATCACCCAACTGAAGCTGGCCGGAGCGCTGGACGGGCTGGCAGGGTTTATCTTTGGCCAATGCCGCGCCTGTGGGCCAGGGGAGGGCTATGGATCGCTGACGCTGGCGGAAATTTTGCGCGACCACATTCAACCCCTAGGCATTCCCGCCTGGAGTGGAGCCTGGATTGGCCATGTGGAACCGATGTGGACGCTGCCCATGGGCGGACGGGTGGCGGTAGATGCAAATCGAGGTGAAATTCGGATGCTGGAGGCAGCGGTGGCTTAGGCTCCATGGCTCCAACGATAGCCCCAGTGGTTGCGATACAGAGGGTTGGTAGATCAGGCTAAAGCTGGGCACCCTGGAGAAAGATGATTCAGGGGAAATCTGTCTAAGAGGATGTTTGAAAAGTCCTGTTGCCTTTAGCAACGGTGGCGATCCCCCTAAATCCCCCTTAGAAAGGGGGACTTTTACCCCCCTTTCTAAGGGGGGCAGGGGGGATCGGCGGGTGACTAAAGCTACAGGGGATCCCTTTTCAAACGCCCTCTAACCCCAAATCTGAATTCGATAACCCCGATTCTCAAGCAGCAGAGCTGTAGGGTGCATTAGCGGCCATACCCAATCTGGCAACGCTCTGATCAATTTGATGAGCCGCCATGCACCACTAGGGAATTGGGGATAGCCAAGCAGGATTTAGTGTCCTATCCAATCGCTTCAGAGGGGGCGTGATGAAAATTTCGGTGGTGATTCCCGCCTACAATTCAGCCGCTTGGCTAGACCAAGCCCTAGCCAGTGTCGCCGCCCAGACCTATCCCGCCTATGAGGTCATCGGCGTAGACGATGGTTCCACCGATGCCACCCTGGCCCAGTTGCAGGCCCATCCCGTGGTAACGCGAGTGCTGCAAACCGAGCACGGTGGGCCAGCGGTGGCTCGCAATGCCGGAATCGCCGCCGCCACCGGGGATTGGGTTGCCTTTTTAGACGCCGACGATTGGTGGCACCCCACCCATTTAGACCAGGCACGTCATTTATTAGAGGGCGGCACCGATGTGGTGTATCTAGGGGCCGCCGAGCATTTTTCCATCAACGTCAACCGGGTGGTGTCTCGGTCGGATGTGGGGCCGTTTCAGCAGCCCACGGCAGGGCTAAACCATGGCACCTATTTTCAGCTTTACCTCAAGCATGGCCTGTTGGAGCTATCGTCCCTGGTGGCCCAGCGAGAACGACTCCAGGCCATCGGCGGCTTGGTGCCAGGGCTGCGCGGGGCCGAAGATCTAGACCTGATGCTGAGCCTTGTGCTGGATCACACCTGGGCCTACGATCCCGTTCCGGCCACGGTATATCGCTGCAACAACCCCCAAAGCTACTCCCGCACCGCCCAGGCCAGCGCCGATAGACTCACGGCCAAGCTGCGCACCTTCATCCACCATCAGCAGGGCTACGCCATTTCGCCATCTATCCTCCAGTCCCTCGCCCGCACCACCCTAAGCAAAGTGGTGATGGGTTGCCCTAGGGCCGAACGTCGCCGCACCCAAGCCCTCACCCGCCCCTACCTCTCCACCCAAGAGCGCTGGATTTTTGCCCTCGCCACCGAATTCCCCTGGGCCTACTGCTGGCTCAACGAACGGCGCAACCGTCAGCGTCCGCCTAGCTATCGCCCCCGCCAAGTCGTTGCCCCCAGCGATTCCCCCAGTTCCCAACCTGTCAAACCGTAGAAGAAAGTCCTTGTACCACCAGAGAATCGGGGGCAGCCAAGTAGGATTTAGTATGAGGTCTACTCAATAGTGGCCTAACCATACCTTCAGCAATAGAAAGGCCAGGGCATGTTCATGCCCTGGCCTTTACGATTTACTCAGGCTAGTGGCTTGAGAGTTATCAACTCTGGTCACTGGCCTGGGTGTAGGTTAACGGGTTGACGGACTAGACCGCAGCGGTTTGAGCGGTTTTGGCATCGAGTTCGCCCTTAGCGTACTTAACGGCGTAAACTTCGATGGGCTGCTGCTTGATCTTGCTGGCGTTTCCGGCGGTGCCAAAGGCGGTGTATCGCTCGGCGCACACCTCGGTCATGTACTTGATCGAGGGCTTCATGAAGTGGCGAGGATCGAAGTTGGAGGGATCCTTGGCGGCGGCTTCACGGATAGCAGCGGTGATGGCCAGACGGTTGTCGGTGTCGATATTCACCTTACGCACACCGCTCTTGATGCCCTTTTGAATTTCTTCCAGGGGTACGCCGTAGGTTTCGGGAATTTGACCACCGTACTCGTTGATCATATCCAGCCACTTTTGGGGCACGGAGGAAGATCCGTGCATCACGAGGTGGGTGTTGGGCAGACGGCGGTGAATTTCTTCAATGCGGCTGATGGCCAGGATTTCACCGGTGGGCTTGCGGGTGAACTTGTACGCGCCGTGGCTGGTACCGATGGCAACGGCCAGAGCGTCTACCTGGGTGGCTTCCACGAACTGAACCGCTTCATCGGGGTCGGTCAGCAGTTGGTCTTTGCTGAGGGTGCCCTCAAAGCCGTGGCCGTCTTCGGCTTCGCCTTGGCCGGTTTCGAGGGAACCGAGGCAGCCTAGTTCGCCTTCCACGCTACAGCCGATAGAGTGAGCCACTTTCACCACTTCGCTGGTGACGGCGACGTTGTACTCGAAGCTAGCGGGGGTCTTGGCGTCGGCTTCGAGGGAGCCGTCCATCATGACGCTGGTGAAGCCGTTCCGCAGAGCGGAGTAGCAGGTGGCGGGGGAGTTGCCGTGGTCTTGGTGCATGACCACGGGGATGTGGGGATAGGTTTCTACCGCAGCGATCACTAGGTGACGCAGGAAATTTTCCCCAGCGTAGGAGCGGGCACCACGAGAAGCCTGTAGAATCACAGGGCTGTCGGTTTCCTCGGCGGCCTTCATGATGGCCAGAATTTGCTCCAGGTTGTTGACGTTATACGCCGGAATCCCGTAACCGTTCTCAGCAGCGTGGTCTAGCAGCAGCCGCAATGAGACAAGAGCCATAAAAATCCTCCTAGTGTGTTCTCGCCGTTAGGCCATCGATCCAGTCGATTAAGCAAACCGTTTTAGGTGCTTGTGTACGTTCCTGCCAAGGGACTATCCGTAAGTAGGCAATTGGACTGACCGAAGAAACAGATCAACCCTACGACCCTCTTGGATCCTCAGCCGAAACATCCTTGAGTAGGTAGCCTTACTCATCATTGATCAATCTTAAGATAGATCGATGACATACCATGAAATATCTGAACAGTCTAAAACCGAGATGAGATAAGCTCGGCTACTTTGCTTAGATTTTAGAAGGCTACGCTTCTTACCCATCATACGGGATGACCGTGGCTAAGTTAAATGGTTCACCATTGACGTCATTGCTTCAACGTTATAAAGCACCGTTATAACCTGTGCCTAGGACGGGCAGAAGCCGCTGCTGGGGTGGGGGATCCCTTTCCTAGGGGATAAGGGTTGAGCTGATGTGGCCTTGCCCGCTCCTAATCCGAAGCAGATTGTTGTTGTTTGACCAACTCTGGCCCCCGTGAGGTGCCGATGCGAGTGGCTCCGGCTTGGATGAGGGCGAGGGCTTGCTCGGCGGTGCGGATGCCGCCGGAGGCTTTAATGCCCACCCGCCCCTTGGAGAGTTCGGCCAGTTGCTGCACGGCGGCCACCGTGGCCCCCCCCTGCCAGCCGGTGCTGGTTTTCAGGAAGGCTGCCCCCGCATCCATACAGATTTCGGCGGCCAGGGAAATCTCCGATGGGGTCAGCACCGCCGTTTCCAAAATCGCTTTGACGGGTTGTCCGGTTGCTTCGCAGATGGTGGCAATTTCCCGGTGAATGGCGTCGTGCTGGCCGGATTTCAGCCAGCCGAGGTTAATCACCACATCCAACTCCGTCGCGCCGTTTTCCACCGCTTCCTGGGCTTCGTAGAGCTTGGTGGTCGCAGTCGTTGCGCCAGTGGGGAAGCCAATCACCGTACAGACCTGCACCGGGCGCTGGTGGAGTCGTTCCCTTGCCTGCCGCACATAGGTCGGATAGATACAGACAGCGGCAAAGCCGTAGCGGTCGGCCTCGTCACACCACTGGGCTACCTGGTCGGGGGTGGCGGTGGGCACCAGCAGGGAATGGTCGA
>CAZWNR010000061.1:0-12335 GCA_964635665.1 uncultured bacterium
GCCCTCAAAGGTGGCCCCCTGGGAGAAGGCAATGCCGTACATCAGCACCGCTTGCCCTAAGCCAATTACCCCAAAGGCTACACAAATGCCTAGAAAATAAGACACCCCGCTGAGGGGCGATAGAAACAGCCGCTTTAGGGTGTGCTGCTCCCGTTCCGAGACCACCGTGGACAAGCTGCCCCCCAGACCGCTGAAAAACAGCGCCGCCCCCACCAGGGTAGAGGGGGCCGCCAGGGTATAGGCCTCAGCCAGGGGAATTTGAATCCGTTCCTGCAAGATCAGGCTGTTGAGGATGAGCAGCAGCACCGGGAAAATCGCCCAGAAAATCAGGCTGCGCTTGCGGCACCACAGCTCGGTCAAAATGCGCTGAGCCACGGCCAGGGTCTCTCGCAGGTATTTCATCAGGAATTCTGTAGACTGTAAAGGCAACTTAATACTACATTCTTAAGAGGTTTCACCGGGGCCGTCACTTCTCTGGCCGGAAGTGTCCACTCCCGCTCCTCTGGCCGTGAGGGTCGTGATACCGTTTGCCGAAGTTCGGTTTGCGCAATGCCATTTGCGCAATGTCGTTTGCGAAATCGCACTCCCCACACACCTCGCAGGGGTTTCTCCTGGGGGCTGAGTTTGATGTAAGCAAAAGCACACGTCCATCCCAATGACTGAATCCCTAGAGGGGCTGTTTGCCCAAACCCTCGCTCGTCGTAACGTTCTCAAACTCTTTGGAGTGGGGGGTATTGCGGCGCTGCTGAGCTATTCTCGCTTGACCAAGCCACAACCCACCGTGTTTCAGCAGGATCGGCTGGAACTACCGATTCAGGTCGGACGGGATCTAAAGGCCGTGGTGATTGGCGGCGGCTTGGCCGGACTGGCGGCGGCCTACGAACTCAGCCAGCGCGGCGTGGCGGTCACGCTGATCGAACGGTCTCCTCAGTTGGGCGGCAAAATTGCCAGCTGGCCGATCCAGGTGGGCGACGACCACTTCATGATGGAACACGGCTTCCACGGCTTTTTTCCGCAGTATTACAACCTGTTCAGCCTGGTTAACGAGCTAGAGATTCGCCAAAACTTCAAGTCCCTAGACTACTACTCCCTGGTTTACAAAGAGGGCTATGCGCCGGAGGTGTTTCGGCCTAGTAACTCTGCTTTTCCTTGGAACGTGGTGGATTTGGCCATTTCCTCCTCCAATCGGTTGAAGTGGGGCATCAATCTCACCCACATCAAGCATCTCGAAGTGTTTCGAGAAATTACCGGCTTCCGCAACCCCCAAAGCTACTACCGCCTCGACAACATTTCCGTGGCCGACTGGGTAGCCGACGACTTCCCCAAGGGGCTGTACGACCTCTACTTCTTGCCCTTTGCCAAATCTAGCCTCAACGCGCCGGACGTACTCAGCGCCGGGGAACTGATGCAGTTCTTCCACTTCTATTTCTTTGGTAACCCCGAAGGTCTCGCCTTCAATGGCACCTGCCAAGACATGGGTCGATCTCTGGTAGACCCCATGGTGGAAGCGATCAAGGCCAACGGCGGCCAGGTGCTCACGGGCGTTACCGTCAGCCAGGTACGCTGGGAGGAAGGCAAAATCGCCGGAATTTCCTACCAAGAGGGCAGCGTCGTCACCAACCCAGTGCCCTTCTGGGTGGAGCGCAACCTCCTGCTCAGCAACGATACCCTAGAGTACTTTGGCGCTGGGGATCAGGTCTATTCCCTGGCACCGGGGGCCAAAACCGCCCTCTCCCTCACCTGCACCCACCAGGGCTGTAGCGTGCAGCGCCAGGTAGATACCACCACCGACGGCTACCTCTGCCCCTGCCACGGAGCTGCCTACGCCAGCGATGGAGAGGTCTTGGCTGGCCCCGCCCGCGAAAATCTGGCCGCCTTCAAGGTGCTGCAAAGGGACGGAGATCGGATCCAACTCATCGCCGCCAATGCCGAATCCGGCGGTAACCCCAGCCACGACCTCACCGCCGACTACTATGTGATGGCGGCGGATATCCCCGGCATCAAGGCGCTCTTTAACCTGGCGGAAGGCCCCGTAGAACCCACCCTGGCCCAGCAGGTGAACGAGCTTCAGGTGGCCGATCCCTTTGCCGTGGGCCGCTTCTGGTTCGACCGCGACTTCCCCTGGGAGCATAGCTGGTTTACCTCCCTCTCCGGCTACCGCCTTACCGACAGCATCACTCTTTACCACCGCATCCAGGAAGACTACATCGACTGGGCCGACCGCACCGGGGGCAGCGTGGTAGAACTCCATGCCTACTGCTACAAAGAAAAAGAGTTCCCCACCCAGGCGGATATTCTCAACACCTTCGAGGCCGAACTCTACGAAATTGTGCCCGAACTCAAGGGCGCGACCGTCCTGCATCGGCAACTGGTGAACCAAAAGAACTTCGCCGGATTCCCTCCGGGGAGCTTCGCCAACCGCCCCCAAACCACCACCGCCGCCAACAACCTCCTCTTCGCAGGCGACTGGGTACGGATGCCCTTCCCCTGCGGCCTCATGGAACGGGCGGTTAGCAGCGGTCTCCTCGCCGCCAACGCCATCCTCCAGCAGGAAGGGACTAAGCGTCGGCCCATCCTCACCGTTAATCCAGAGGGGGTGCTGAAGATTTAGGGGATCCGTCAGGCAATAAGGTACTAATGTCTATATCCCCCATGGGTGGATTGCAACAACAGCCGTCACGATGGAGTTGATCCATGAATGCCCACAAAGTAGCCGCAACGTTTATGGAAGACGGCACCTTAGTGCTGAAAGGGTTACCTTTTCACGCTGGCGATACGGTAGAAATCATCATTCTTGAGCAACCGCAAGAGGATCAACGACCTTGGCTAGCGCAAGGTAGTCACTCCCTAGCAGGAACCGTACAGCACAATGACGACGCCTTAGCATCGTTGGTCGATGAGGAGTATCTCGATGCCGTAGCAGAAACGCTAACCGAGTGGAATTCGGAAGCGGATTTTGAACTAGTTCAAAAGGCTTTCTAAATCACGATATCCACTGACGACCCGCACAATTGTAATGCCTGTTCCCGTCGCCGTGTAAAGAATTATATAATTGTACAGAGGAATCCCTCTTGTCTGAGGAGCTAAATCTTCATAGGAGCGCCCAATATAGGGAAACTGGGTTAGATATAGACATTTTTGATTAAACTCTCGAATAAATCTTTCTCCAGCGTCAACGTTTCTTGCCGCAAAATAGTCAACAATTTCTTCTAGGTCACGACTAGCTTCAAGTGATATTTGATAGCGGTTCACAGGTCTTTACTCCGGGCCTGATCTAACTTCTCTTGAAGACGATTTATTACCGTCTCGCTGTCTAAGACCTCTCCGCGTTCAATTTGTTGTAAAGCTACTTCCACCTTGGGGCGTGTTTCGGTTAGCCACTGCTCATAATCCACCCTTTCCTCTGACAATTGATCCTGCTCGTCCAGATTATCTAAAGAAGTTGAAGCGGAATAGGATTCCTTGAGCGATTCGAGCAACCGGATGGCTACCTGTAAGCGCTCCGCTTGGGATAACTGACTGGCAGCGGCTAAAACATCCTGAATGGTCATCGGCTCCTCCTCATCGGGCTGGCGATGGCGTACTGATGATTATTTTAGCGATGGCGTGGAAGGTCACGCCGGATCAGCCTGGGCTCACTCCCTCATCGTCATCTCGGTGGAACAGGAGCGGTTGGATCGGGTGGAAGCGGCCTATGCCAACCTGGAGCGGCGATCCCTGCTCGAAAATACCGTTAAGCTAGCCGTGGTTGCGCCCCTGCTCGATTTAGCGGGGCTGTTTTTGCCGCCATTCTACGTCACCACCGAGACAACGGTGGAAATCACCGCCGCCACCGATGAACTCACCCTCAAGGGACGGCTTGATGGGCTAGTGCCGAAAGACCGATTGTGGATCTTGGTGATTGAGGCGAAACGGGCCGAGTTTTCGCTCAAGGTGGGGATTCCCCAGGTATTGGGCTATATGATGGCCGTCCCAGACTCAACCTTGCCGTTGTATGGCCTAGTGACCAATGGCCGCAGCTTTGTGTTTGTGAAACTAGCGGGACGTCACTATGCGCGATCTAAGGAGCTAATTTTGGATCAAGATGGGGGGCTAGCCCAGACGCTCCAAATCCTCAAGACCTTGGCCAGGATTGTGGCGGCCTGACGACACCGACGATGATGCCTAGATGTTGATAGGGGTGTTGTGCTAACGGCATGGAGAATTGGGCTTAGAGCGGTTTGACCTGGTGGAATTTTTGGAAATCGATGGTGCGCTGGCCTGAGGCGGTCTGGCCCAAAATATCGATGAATTGGTAGTCCCAAAGAATTTCGTCGGCAATGAAGGAGTGGCGGGCGTGGACGGTTTGGGAGAGGGTTTCGTCCATGCCCGTGAGGATGACGATAATTTCTACATTGGCGGCGGCCAGGGTGTCTGGGGTTTCGCCGAAGAGGGGGCTATGGGTATCCAGGGTGTGCATCGCCGTCCAGCTTAGGGCAAACAGCGGAGTTTGGGATCGCACCATGGGCAGATCATAAAACCGACGGAATACCTGGCCTTCGGCGGTGGTTTCGTCCCGCACCAGCGTCACCCACAGTCGCCCTTCGAGGATGCGGTTGCGGCGTTGGTTGGCGATCCGAAACATGAGGGTGGGTACGCCGTTAAAGGGGCTGATCACCGCGTAGTGGCTAAAGAGCACCCGTGCCGTGGGCAGGGCAAACCGGGCAAAGCACAGCCCCGTAGCTACCGCCAGCAACATCAGCCCCATAAAGGCCTCGGCCATGACAAGCAGGTGGGCGTAGTTGGTTTGGGGATACATCGCCCCATAGCCAATGGAGGCCATGGTTTGCACACTAAAGGCCAGGGCATCGAGGAAGGAACCGGGACGGGCATTGGCGATGGCCCCCGGTTTGACCCAGTAGGCCCAGGCAAAGAGGGCATTAATGGCAAAGTAGGCTGCCGCCAGCATCACCACAAATCCCGGCCACGATAGGGTTAGCAGCCGATGGTATAGGTCGCGCCAGGGGGCGGGCTTTTCCCCCAACCGCAGGACCACAGGGGTTTCTTCACCATCGCGGCCAATGATGCGTGGGATCGAAGAACGGCGGGGACGCAGCCTCATAGTTGCCTAGGCTCTCATGGTGATTAGGATCTGGGGGCCACCAGCGCATCGATGAGCCCAGGATTTTCGGGGCCTGGGTATTCAGGATTTGGACTCCCAAGGACTGGAGGTTCAATGGCCAAGTGGGCGGTGGGGTTAAACTCGTCCTCTAGGGCCGACTCGTAACCAGGATCATCAAGGGATTCCTCATCGGGGGAGAGTCGGCGTTTCTCTAACCCTTGGAAATCAAACAAATTGGGGTCGGCCAGTTGAGACGGGGCCACGTTCTGCAAACTGCGAAATAGGCTCTCGGTGCGCCCTGGCCATTGTTTCTCCCAGTCTTGGATCATCTGCTTGATCTGCGCCCGTTGCAGGTTGGCCTGGGAACCGCAGAGGGTGCAGGGAATAATCGGGAACTGGCGATAGCGGGCATAGCGGGCGACGTCTTTTTCAGGGCAGTAGGCTAGGGGCCGAATGACGATGTGGCGGCGATCATCGGTGAGCAGTTTGGGTGGCATGGCCTTGAGGGTGCCACCGTGGAACATATTCAGAAACAGGGTTTCGATCAGGTCGTCCCGGTGGTGGCCGAGGGCAATTTTGGTGGCCCCTTCCTCGGCGGCGACCCGGTAGAGAATGCCCCGCCGCAGCCGAGAACAGAGGCCGCACATGGTTTTGCCTTCGGGGATCACCCGCTTCACGGTGCTGTAGGTGTCTTGCTCCACAATCCGGTAGGGAACGCCGATGGCCTCGAAATACTCCGGCAGCACATGGGCCGGAAATCCGGGCTGCTTTTGATCGAGGTTGACGGCAATCAGATCAAAGTGAATTGGCGCACTGCGCTGGAGGTGGCGCAAAATATCCAGCATCGTGTGGGAATCCTTGCCGCCGGAGAGGCACACCATCACCCGGTCGCCCGCTTCGATCATGCGGTAGTCGCGGATGGCTTGGCCCACCCTGGCCCGCAAGAAGCCCTGGAGTTTTTTGAAACTATTGGAGGTGGGTTGCTGTATGCCAACCATAGATCATGCCTCGGTGATACCCATGCTTTACTAAGCCTACCCCTCCGGTTCCCTCTCCTGGTGGGCTACTGCTTATAAACCTCTTGTTCTCATGCCGTCATACCTGGGAGATCCCCCTAAATCCCCCTTAGAAAGGGGGATTTTGAATCCAGTCCCCCCCTTTTTAAGGGGGGCTAGGGGGGATCAGATGCACCATCCTCAGCCCCCCGCCTGCCGACGAATGAGCTGCTGCACCGCCGTTAGGGTGCGGTTCAGTTCGGGGCCTTTGTAGGTGGGGTTTTGGTCAAAGGCCTGCTGTTCCTGTTCCAGCATCAGCACATCTTCGCGCACCAGCCGCCGCAGCACAAAGCTAGCCGAGTTGGTGAAGGTATTTTTGAAGAACCGCCGCACCGCAATAGGCGTTTTGTGCAGCTTGGGGAAGCGCCCCAGAGAAGTGAAATGCAGCAGGTAGGCGCGGGTGTGGGTTTCGCTGACGGGGCAAAACAGGCAGTAAATGACGAAGTCTTCCCCCAGGGTAGATCGCCAGTGGGGGTAGTAGTAGTACACATCCAGGGGTTCGGGGTGCAGCTTGCGTAGGGCAGGAATCAGCAACTGGGAGGCCGACCAAATTTTGTCGATGCGGTAGTAGCTCTCGGCATCGTAGTGGGCGTGGACGTGGGTGTCGTCGGTTTCTAGCCCCGCCAGCACTGGGTTGGCCCACACCTGCGCCCCACCATGCAGGTGCCCGTGGTACATATCCATCAGGTTTTCGATCAGGAAGGAGTAGTGGCTCTGCACATCAATCACCGCCACCGAGCCGATGAAGTTGAGGTGCTCAAACTCCGGGACGCCCATGGGTTGAACCTGAGCCGCCAGGGTCGCATCCCCCGGAAACAGCCAGATAAAGCCGTCCATTTCCTTGACGGGATAGGTGCGCAGGGTGCAGGTGGGCAGCTTTTGCTGGGGTTCTAGGTAGGGAATATGGGCGCAGGTGCCGTTGGGGGCAAACTGCCAGCCGTGGTAGGCACAGACGATATTATCGCCGTCGAGGGTGCCCTCGCTCAGCTTCACCTGACGATGGGGACAGCGATCCTCTACGGCCACCGCCTGCCCCTGGCTGTCGCGGTACAACACAATGGGCTGATGCCACAGGGTTCTGGCCAGGGGCTTATCCGTTAGTTCTGTGCTCTGGGCCACCACATACCAATGGTTGAGATTAATCCCCAACTGCCGCAGGGACTTAGGCCGAGGCTGTTCCGTGGGGTCATGCTTCCCCGCCATCGCCGTCACAGATTGAAGATCAATTAAATCCATGTCGTAAACTCGCTGGATAACGCTGGTTTTATGGGAGCCTCACGGGTTTATAAAAGCCCCACGGCAGTGAGACCAATCCAAGGCGTGAGACCGATCCAAGTATTGCTCAAAGAAAGTATTGCTCAAAGTATAGAGAAGGCCAAGGCACAGTGCTAGGCAGCCTGTGCCCACACCGGAGGCCATCCATCGGCTTGAGGATTAGCCTAGGACGCTGGCCAGCAGTGCTTTCTGAGCGTGCATTCGGTTTTCGGCCTGATCCCATACCCGTGAGGCGGTGCCTTCCATTACCTCGTGGGTAATTTCCTCGCCTCGATGGGCGGGCAGACAGTGGAGCACGATGGCTTCGGGGCTGGCTTGGCTCAGCAGGTTGTCGTTGACCTGGTAGGGCTGGAAGATGGGTAGCCGCTGGTCGGCCAGGTCTTCTTGGCCCATGCTGGCCCAAACGTCGGTGTAGAGCACCTGGGCTCCCTGCACGGCGGCTTCAGGATCTTGGGTAATCACCACCTCGCCACCCTGGGGCATCAGGGATTTTGCCTGGGCCACAATGGCGGGGTCGGGGGCGTAGCCTTCGGGGGAGGCGACACGAACGTTCATGCCCGCCATGGCACAGCCCAGCAGCAGGGAATGGGCCACATTGTTGCCGTCACCGAGGTAGGTGAGGGTGAGGCCCTTGAGGTCGCCAAATTCCTCTTGGATCGTCAACAGGTCGGCCAGGATCTGGCAGGGATGCTCTAGGTCGGTGAGGGCGTTGATGACGGGAATTTTGGCGTAGTCGGCAAATTCTTGAATTTCCGCTTGATCAAAGGTGCGAATGGCCACCACATCGAGGTAGCGGTCAAGGACACGGGCGGTGTCGCTAGTGGGTTCGCCGCGCCCCACCTGGGTAACTCCAGCATGGAGATCCAGCACTTGACCACCCAGTTGGTACATCGCCACCGAGAAGCTTACCCGAGTTCGGGTCGAGGCCTTACGAAACAGCAGCCCCAGCACTTTGTTAGGAAACAGGGGACTACTGTGGCCCGCCTTAAGATCGGCGGCAAATTCTAGCAACCCAGCTAGTTCATCGGCATTCAGGTCGCTCAGGCTGAGAAGATCACGTCCGCGTAACGAAGGCATGGGGCGTATCACGGCTCCAAAACATGAAAATAAGACATTAGCAGAATATGGGGAAGCACCCCCGGTAAGATGTATTACAGGGCGCGAATTGTTAGGGAATCTTAGCGAGAAATGCGGCCTTGCCCTGTACCATCATCGAAACGAGCCATCTGAACGACCCACCTATGGCCATCAATGCCTTCCCAGCCCTACTAGCCCCTCCACCGCTGGGAAGTTGTCTGCTGTTTGTTGAGAGTGCCCCCTATGCCGTCTACCGTTTTACCAGGGCAAAGTTATCCCCTTGGGGCCACTGTATACGCCATTGGGATTAACTTCTGTCTCTATTCCAAACATGCGACGGGGGTTGAACTGCTGCTGTTCGACTCGGAAAACATTGCAGAACCCAGCCGCGTCATCACCCTAGACCCCAAGTGGAACCGCACCTCCTACTATTGGCATGTGTTTGTACCGGGGTTGAGGGTTGGGCAAGTCTATGCCTATCGCGTGCATGGCCCCTTCGATCCCGCCCAGGGCCACCGCTTTGATCCCCAAAAGGTGCTGATCGATCCCTACGCCCGCGCCATCGTGGGGGACGATATCTACGACCGTAAGGCCGCCATTCTACCGGGGGACAACTGCACCACCGCCCTGAAAGGAGTCGTTGTAGACAACCGCAGCTACGACTGGGAGGGAGATCGGCCCCTGCGTATTTCCTACGCCAACAGCGTCATCTATGAAATGCATGTGGGCGGCTTCACCCAGCATCCCTCGGCCAACCTGCCGGAGGAGGAACGGGGCACCTTTGCGGGCATTATCGACAAAATTCCCTACCTGCAAGACCTGGGCATCACCGCCGTGGAACTGCTGCCCATCCACCAGTTCGACCCCCAGGATGTGCAGCCCGGCCTAGAAAACTACTGGGGCTACAGCACCCTCGGCTTCTTTGCCCCCCACCGAGGCTATAGCTCCCGTAAAGACCCCCTCGGCCCCGTAAACGAGTTTCGGGACATGGTGAAGGCTCTGCACCGAGCAGGCATTGAGGTGATTTTGGACGTGGTCTTTAACCACTCCGCCGAGGGCAACCACGAAGGCCCCACCCTCAGCTTTAAGGGCATCGATAACGAAACCTACTACCTGCTCGAAGATGATCCCGCCTACTATGCCAACTACACGGGCTGTGGCAACACCCTCAAGGCCAGCCATGCTGTGGTGGGGCGGCTAATTTTGGATAGCCTGCGTTACTGGGTCTCCCAAATGCATGTGGATGGCTTTCGGTTTGACCTGGCCTCCGTACTGTCGCGAGATTTGGCGGGCAACCCCCTAGAAGACCCACCGATTCTCTGGAGCATTGAATCTGACCCGATCTTGGCGGGTACTAAGCTCATTGCCGAAGCCTGGGATGCCGCAGGGTTGTACCAGGTGGGCACCTTCATCGGCGACCGTTTTGCCGAGTGGAACGGCCCCTACCGCGACCATGTGCGCCAGTTTGTGAAGGGCGACCCCGGCGTTGTTCCCGATCTGGCCGCCCGCCTTCTGGGTAGCCCCGACATCTACCAAAAGCCCAACCGCGAACCCAACCGCAGCATCCACTTCGTCACCTGCCACGATGGGTTTACCCTCAACGATCTGGTCTCCTACAACCAAAAATACAACAAGGCCAATCAGGAAAATAACCGCGACGGCTCCGACGCCAACTACAGCTGGAACTGCGGCGTAGAAGGCCCCACGGATAACTCCGCCATCGAACACCTGCGGCAACGACAAATCCGCAACTTTATCACCCTACTGTTTATGGCCCAGGGCACCCCCATGCTGCTGATGGGCGACGAAATTCGCCGCAGCCAACTGGGCAACAACAACGCCTACTGCCAAAACAACGAACTCAGTTGGTTCAACTGGAACGACGTAGAGAAGGAAAAAGACCTGCTGCGCTTCACCCAGAGCATCATCCACCTCACCCAAAATCTGGCGATTTTCCAGGTTGAGCAACTGCTTCGGGTAACCAATACCTGGCACCCCGACCCCCACATCGTTTGGCATGGCTGCCGCCTACACCAGCCCGACTGGTCCGAAAATTCCCACAGCCTGGCCTTTACCCTGCGCCACCCCGCCGCCAAAGAACAGATCCACGTCATGCTCAACGCCTACTGGGACGCCCTCGTCTTCGATCTTCCCATCCTCAACCCACCCCAACGCTGGCACCGCATCGTCGATACCGCCCTCTCACCCCCCGGCGACTTTTGCTATCCTGAATCTGCTCCCCCCGTAGACAGCTACCTCTACCCCGTCGGAGCCCGATCCTCCGTCGTACTCCTCTGCCAGCACCAGGATTAAGCGACCCGAAGACACCGATTAGAAAAAATTAATGAGGGGTCTCACCCCCCATGCGTTTTTTGGGTTATTATGGTATCAGATGCACCCTGATGGTAGGGAGAGCTGTTCGGCTCTCCTTTTTTTTGGCCATTTTTTCTTGCAAAAAGAATTTTTGGGGGCGTTGCAGGCCAAGGCCTGGGCGCATGCACCACCCACATCCCACAGCCTAAGGCAATTCAGAAAAATCGCTACAGTGGGCTCTAGCTTCCTCTGTTTCTAGAGCAATCGTTGTAGGGTTCTCTCGACACTGCCGATCCAGACCGATGCTTGGATAGCGGCCCCCTGGGAAGATTTTGTCGCCATCATGGACGATCCCCAATACCGCGAGGGGCGTGGCTATTTTGACCATTCGGGACGACCTAGGGGCAAAGCGGCTGCTCTATGAGCGGTTGGGGGTGGCGGAATATGTTGAGAATGGTTAAGCCAATGATGGCCTCGGCTTTTTTACAAATGCTTCCATGCTTCATCCTCTTCGGGGGTAAGCCATTCTTCGGCGAGTATTGGTTCACTTAGCAAGCTAATTTCAAGTTCTTCGATTCTTATGAAATCAAGGGTTTTCAGCGAGAATAGCAATTGAGGCACACACAGCTTCAAAATCCTGTAAAACTTGTTCATTCGTAAATCTCAAGACGTTTAATCCATAACCTTCTAGGATCTGGCTTCTGGCAATATCGTAAGCTTTCGCGTTATCACTAAAATGACTATCTCCATCAATTTCGATGACTAATCTTAGATGAGCGCAGTAGAAATCAACGATAAATTGATCGATGGGGCGCTGCCTTAAAACACGATACCTAAAGTCTCGCAAGTATTGATACCATAGCCTTTTCTCGGCTGGGGTCATGTTTTTACGAAGTTGCTTAGCTCTCTCAACTAGGGCAGGGTTGTAGGGTAGATGAAATTCGCTGCTGCTAAGTCTGGTCATTAGTGATTCTAAGTTCTACTTAGTAAAGATTGGATCCCCCCCGACCCCCCATGGAAAGGGGGGTGCTCCCTCAAAGTCCCCCTTTTTAAGGGGGATTTAGGGGGATCTCTACTGTGGCTGAGAGCAGGATCCCCCCCGGCCCCCCTTGGAAAGGGGGGTGTTTACTCAAAGTTCCCTTTTGGGAAGAAAATCCCCCTTCAAAGTCCCCCTTTTTAAGGGGGATTTAGGGGGATCTCTACTGTGGCTGAGGTTGGATCCCCCCCGGCCCCCCTTGGGAAGGGGGGTGTGGAGTAGTCGGATCCCAGGGGCCAATGACGGGTTGGCCGTTTTGTTCTTTGGCGGCGAGGGCGAGGTTGAGGGTTAGGAGTTTTTCGAGGAGGTCGTCGTTTGCACTGAAGCCGTAGGCTTGGAGGACGAGGGCATCGAGTTGTTTGTGGAGTTTATAGAGCTGGCTGGCGGGTTCGTCAAAGTAGGCGTTGTAGAGTTTGGTGATGCCCCATTGTTTTTGCTCCATTTGTTGGCTGCGGTATTGGTGCAGTTCTAGGGCTTT
>CAZWNR010000062.1:0-12316 GCA_964635665.1 uncultured bacterium
TGACCTTGATGAATGGCATCACCATCCAGAACCCGGAGGGCTTCTCTGCCCAGGCGCGGCTGACCACCGTGGCCCAATCCACCCGCGATTTGGGGAGCCACATTTTGCCGCCCCTGCTGCGAGATCAAACCCAGGCGTTTCAGTTCACCGCCAGCCGCGCCACCGATCCAGGTCTGAGTGCGCTGGAACTGCGGGACGTGCAAAATCCAGAGGCCGTCACCCCCGAAAATCCCCTTAGGCTGGTGGCCGATGTGGCCCTAGAACCCGATGCCATGGTGCTGCCCGTGGCCTTTGATGGGGAGTTTTACCTACCCCTAGGCCAAGGTATCGGCAAGGATAACCACACCGAAATCACCATCGACCGTCTGCCCGAACCCATTCCTGATAATCCTATCGGTGAAGGGAAACGCAGCCTGGGTGGAGCGATTCGGATTTTCTTTCAAAAGGTGGTTCGGCAAAAGCTGGGTCTGCCCTTTGAGTATACGTTCCTCAGGGTAGCGGAGGTCAATAACGGCGAAGTCACCTACATCACCGACCCCGCCGCCATGGCCAGCCGCGTCGCCCAGGCCCAGCGCATCGCCCTCTACATCCACGGCATCATTGGCGACACCGAAAGCATGGTGCCCAGCATCGAAACCGCCGTCGCCGCCTTAGCCGGGGAAGCCAAACCCCTGAAGGATTGCTACGACCTGGTGCTGGCCTTCGACTACGAGAGCCTCAATACCGCCATCGAAACCCATGCCCAGGGACTCAAACAACGGCTGGCGAGCATCGGCCTTGGCCCCAACCACGGCAAAACCTTGCATATCATCGCCCACTCTATGGGGGGGCTGGGGTCCCGCTGGTTCATCGAGCGGGAGGGCGGCCATGAGGTCGTTCAACACCTAATTTTGCTAGGCACCCCCAGCGGCGGATCCCCCTGGCCCCAAACCGTGACGGGCATTACGACCCTGCTTACCCTGGTGCTGAACGGCCTGTCGAAGGTGACGTTCCCCATCGTGTTTGTCTCCAGCGCCCTCAAACTTTTGGCCAAGGGCGTCGAAGGTATCGAAACCATCGATGTCACCCTAGACCAGATGGATCCCAACTCCGACTTCATCAAACAGCTTGCGGCCAACCCCGATCCCGGCATTCCCTACACCGTCATTGCCGGGAATATCGACCTGATTCCCGCCGACCATCCCCAGGGCACCCTGATACAACGGCTGATGACACGGCTGAAGGGCTTGATGGAACTACCTTTCCTTGGCATTCCTAACGACCTGGCCGTCACGGTGGAGAGCATCAAAGCGATTCCCCCTGGTCGCCAGCCCGCCCCCGTCATGGTAGAAGTCGCCTGCGATCACCTGGTCTACTTCAGCGACCCCGTGGGGGTAAAAGCCCTGGGTGATATGGCCCAAAGCGCACTGACGGGCACCCTTCCTACCCCAGAAGCCCCTAGCCCAGAATCATCCACCCCAGAACCCCAGAATCCAGAATCACCTAGTCCAGAATTGCCCACCTCAGAACCTTCTAATCCTGAACCACCGCAGGATGAAGCCTCCGAAGTTCCAGGTAATTCCGTGTCCTCCAATGCTGGGACGCCTGACCCCGTTGGGCCTGCCCCTGTAACGAATGATCCCGTCGCGCCTGCCAACTCAGGGCAAGAAAAATCCCCTGGCAATCCGCTGCTGCGGTGGATTGTAGCGGCGGTAGTCTTCCTGGTTGTTGGCTTTTTGGGTTTGCAACTATCTAACCAACCATCAGAACCCAGCCCCAATGAGTCCCAATCTTGGCCCCACATTGGCAATACCTAGCCTGATCGAATTCAGCCTTGAATTCAGCACCGTGCCATGAAAAAAATCATCCTCGCCATTGCCGCGAACCCAGATAACACGTCGGCTTTGCATCTGAACCAGGAAATTCGTAATATGCGGGATTTCCTGGCCCAGGCCAAATATCGAGATCAGTTTGACTTAGAGGAACGTACAGCGGCACGATGGGAGGATCTACAGCGATCTATTCTGGAAATCAAGCCCCGTATCGTTCACTTTTGTGGCCATGGCACGGGGACATCGGGCCTGGTATTAGAACAAGATTGTGGGCAACCGCTCCTTATTGAAACTGATGTATTGTCGGACTTGTTTCAGTCCGAAACCATCAGAAATACGGTGGAATGCATCGTGCTCAATGCCTGCTATTCTGCCGAGCAAGCTAAGGCTATTTCACAACACATTAATTATGTCATTGGGATGAATCGGGCTATTCCCGATCAGGATGCCATTACCTATGCCAAAGGTTTCTACTTAGGACTAGGTGCTAGATGTTCTATTCCCCAGGCCCATGACCAGGGATTACTCTACATGAGGGCGGAAGGACAAAGCAACGGTCAGGGCCGCGATCTTGAGGTTTCGACTCCGCTAGATCCACTAAACGCTCGAATTCCCGAGATTTATATTAAACCAGAACTCACGCTCTTCTCAGATCCCTGCGGCCAACCAGAAGGAAGGCAATTGACGGAGGGGTTTATCGCCCTAGAAACACTCTTATCCAATCCAGCGGTTTATGAGTCGGTTGTGATCTTTAAAGTCGATCTTGAAATTGTCTATAGTCACATTGATCTATTGAGCTATTACAAGCAAATGCATGATTTATTGCAAGAAGTAGAAACCAAGTGCTATTGGCCCATCTTTCGCTATAAACAGCGATTTGTAGCTGACGAAGATGGCTTAATGATGCTTTCAGAGTATGAGATGAATCTGCAAAGCAGCATTATGAAAGCTCATAGTCTAGTTGAGGAAAGGCCCCAGGATATTGATGAAGAGCCAAGCTGGATTGAAGATCTGGAAGATGTGCGGAGCAGACTCGAAACGGCCATCAACTGTTCCAGCGAACATGATATTACCCAAGCGCTGCGCAATCTGAGTCGTATTTTATACACGGAGCCGACTTGCCTTAATGCTAACCTCACCAGCACGGCAAAAACCTTAAGATTATCTGAATTGATCAAAAATCTTGGTGTTGTCAAGGATAAAATCTTTGCCGAGAGTCTTGCTGAAACTGAGAGTTTAAAAACGTTTGAAACAGGGCTTCTATCCCTTTCTTCTATTAATAGTCGATTAGGTAGCCTCGTTAAGGAACATGACGCCTGGCAAAGAATAGATTCTGACTTACGAGTTTTTGGTAACAGCTTTGCGCCAGGTATTTTAGATGAAGATAACGTAAGCGATCTGTCTGTCTTGCAGGAGAAAATTGGTGACCTATGCAAGGGTAAAATGGGGGCAGAGGTCACTAGGCTAGAACAGTGTCGTCAAAGCCTAGGTGATGCCCTTATCCTAAATGAACCTACAAAAGTTAGAGCCAGCTTTTATCGATACTATGCCGCTGCATTAGATGTATTTGTCCAAGTCGATCTGGCGCTACTACATCTCTGTGAAGAACTGCGAGACATTCGGACAGCCCTAGCCCCAGTTATGGAGAAACTATCATGAGTTCTCTTGCCACTGAGTTTCAGCCTGAACATTTTCAAAGCCGATTTCCAAGCTTTGCTGCCCTGCGCACGGCCTATACAGAATTGTTGAAACGCCACCGAAGAGAGGGCGATAGTGTAGAGCTATTATCTGATATCAATACGTTCATTGCCCAAGGACGAGAAACTGGGGCCGTGATTGACAATGACGATGATCGGTTGGCGGCACAAAGTTTGCTGGATTATTGGGTTGCTGTTCTCTTAAGAGCAGGCTATCCCGTTGTTGATTCTGATTTAGCTAATTTTGATATCGAGCTTTCCCCTACCCTGAATGATGCCGATTGTCCCTACTTAGGGCTAGAGGCTTTTAAGGAAAAGGATGCTCACCGTTTCTACGGCCGCCAGCGGTTGGTAGCCCAGCTCCTGGAGAACCTAGCGGCAAATCCCCTTTTGGCTGTAGTGGGCGCATCGGGCAGTGGTAAATCCTCTGTCGTACGGGGAGGCTTAGTTCCAAAACTTAAGGCCGCTGCCTTGCCCAATAGTGACCAGTGGTACTATGTTTCCCCTCTGGTTCCGGGTAGTAATCCGCTAGAAAATCTCGTCAAGGCACTATTCGCAGAGTCAGAAAAAAATTCTGAGGAAGTGAACCAAAATATTCAGCTTCTAGGGAAAACTTCGACGGCTTTAACGCGCCTAATTAGACAGGTCGCCGGAGATAAACCAGCAGTTCTAGTTATCGATCAATTTGAGGAAGCCTTTACCCTCTGCCAAGATAAGCAACTTCGCACGATCTTTATCAATAGTCTAGTATCATTGCTGCAACCTTCGGGCTCAGTTCAGGACTACTTGATTCTCACGATGCGTAGCGATTTTGAAAATCAAATTGCCACATTATCAGAACTACCAGCTCCAACCTCTACCTTTGGTGAACGGTTCAAAATTTCCCAAGTGCGTGTTTTACCCCTAGATGCAGGCGAACTCAGAGAGGCCATTACCGCCCCCGCCGAACAGGTTGGCTTGAAGTTTGAAAAAGGGGTCATCGATCACTTAATTACAGATGTTCTGGGGGAACCCGCCGCCCTGCCGCTTCTGCAATTTATGCTGCTGCAATTGTGGGAGCATCGAGAACGCAACCGAGTGACCTACCGCACCTACAAACAACTGGGCGGTGGCCGACAAGCCCTAGCTAACAGTGCCGACGAGTTCTATACTCACCTGATTCCCCAAGATCAAGATACCGCTAAACGTATTTTGCTAAAAATGGTACGTCCTAGAACGGGTTTAGAGGTCACCAGTAACCGCATTCGCAGGCAAGAACTCGAAGAACTTGGCCTTGATCCCAGTCGAGTAGATCATGTTTTGGAGAAATTGTGCAACGCTCACCTTGTCCGTCTAACTCCTGGCGAAACCCCCGAGGGTACCCAAATTGAAGTTGCCCATGAAGCTCTCATTCGCAACTGGCCCAGGCTAATTGAATGGCTGGATGAAGAGCGAATTAATCTGCGGCAAAGACTACACCTTGCCGATACGGCCCAAGAATGGGAACGGCGCGGATGTCCCAGAGATATGCTGTTGAAGGGAATTGTGCTAGACGAGGCAAGACAATATGAGGACTTAAGTTCTGTTGAAAAGAGCTTGATTCACCGTAGCATTAGGGCTAAAAAAAGTAAGACTCTCTGGCGAGTAGGTTTCTTAAGTACAGCAATAATTGCCTTAAGTACTCTCAGTATTCGTCTAGCTCTTATAAATGCTGATCTGAAAGCGGCGGTTGAAAGGACTAATGCAGCTTTTAATGTGGCTAAAAGTGCGCGGGCTACTGCTGAGCAAGCACTTGATGCAGAAAGACAACTTAATCAGGAACTCATCGCGGCCCAGGAAACGATTACTAGACAGGAAGAAGGTCTTAATTCTGTGACAGACGGTGCAAGTCAGTTAGAACGCCAAGGCTTTGATGCTCTTTTGTTGGGAAAATTAACGCAGGCCAGAGATTATTTTCGTCAAGCTGAAAATGCCTGGCAAGGCTATCATAATGTCTACGAAATTTATAACAATGTTCTCACCGCCAACCGAGTAGAGGAATATGACCAATCCTCTCCAGTACGTCAAGGTGAAATTATTCGTGACATCTACCAAGATATCCTTAAGACCTATGCATGGGGTGCCCCGCAGGACGTACTGAATCAAATGGAAACACGGCTCAACGCTACGGTGGAATACTATCCAAGGACCAACGAGTCTTCTTCTGTGATTCCTAATCGACTCACTAGCCTAGGGTTTTCTGTGGCCAAAATGCCGCCATCTACTAACCCAGCACCTCTCAATGCTTTGTGGTTTGGTGATGTTTTGGATTTAGGTACCGTGCGGCTTGTTTCCCAAACCTTGATTAACGAAGGAGCACCGCTTCAAGCTATCCAGCCTTTCCGGGAAGATTCGCCCAATCGAGCAATTAATAAGCTGCAAATTGGTGGTGATGGTGCTGCGGTGCAATGCCTACCCTGGACAATTGAGGCGGTGCAATCGGCTACGGTGTTTACCCGTGCGAATAATGGTTGTCAGCCTTGACGCCGAATCCAAAGGTGAGGGCTATAGGCTTATGGAGTGCTGGCATTACGCTATGGGGCTGCGCAACAGGTAGGCAGTTTTCTCTAGGGCATTGAAGTCCTCTAGGGACATCATCACCACAGATTGAGCGTTACTGCGAGTAATAATGACGGGCCCATGGTCGGCGCACACCCGATCCATCGTTTTGGCTAGGTGTTGGTGGGCAGCAGTGTAGGAAATGGCATCCATAGGGATCCCCTGAGCGTACATTTGTCGTACAGATTGTTGTACAGATGTGTCTGGGATGTGTGCGTCTCCACGTGCCCATAGGGATTAGGGGTTGCGCCAGATGTAGCCTTCGTCGTCGATGGTGAGGGGGGTATCGGGGAAGTCGCGGCGGGTGGCGGTGCGTACCAAGATCACGCCTTTGAATGGGCAGCAGTGTAGGAAATGGCATCCATAGGGATCCCCTGAGCGTACATTTGTCGTACAGATTGTTGTACAGATGTGTCTGGGATGTGTGCGTCTCCACGTGCCCATAGGGATTAGGGGTTGCGCCAGATGTAGCCTTCGTCGTCGATGGTGAGGGGGGTATCGGGGAAGTCGCGGCGGGTGGCGGTGCGTACCAAGATCACGCCTTTGAAGTGGTCATCCAGGTAGGGAACGCCGTTGCGATCCAGGGCCACAGGGACAACGCGCCCGCTGACAAAGTCGCCGTTGCCATCCAGGTTGGTGGTGAGGATGAGGGAGGTGCCCAGATGACCAGCGGTGGAGAGGGTGCGGTAGCCGAGGAAGTTGCCCAGGGAGTAGGCAATCAGTTTGTTGTTGTAGAGTTCGATGGCGCGGGGAACATGGGGGCCGTGGCCGAGGACGAGGTCGGCCCCATGGTCAACGACGGTGTGGGAAAATTGGACGACGTTGCCGCGATTTTCTGACAGAAAATATTCTGTCTGGTTGCGGGTGACGGTGGCATCGGAGCCTTCCTTCCCGGCATGGAAGGAAACCACCACAATGTCGGCGTTTTGCTCGGCTTCCTGTACTAGGGCGGCGGCGGCATCCAGATCGTGGACGGTGTTGTGCTGGTTCAAATGGCTAAAGGCGATGAAGGCCAGTTTCATCCCCTTGGCCTCGGTGTAGACGATTTCCCCTTTGCGGCCTACGGCTTTGATGCCCTCTTTTTCTAGGTTGGCCATGGTGTCGGCAAAGCCCTGGTCGCCAAAGTCGAAGGAGTGGTTGTTGGCCACGCTCATCACGTCAAAGCCTGCCACCTTCAGCACGCTGGCATACCAGGGTGGCGTCCTAAAGGCGAAGACGTTGGGGCTACCCGCGCCCTTGGGGCTGTTGCGAACTTCGGTGAGGGTGCTTTCAAAATTGCCAAAGACCACATCGGCCTGCTGAAGCTGGTGCTGAATGCCGCCAAACAGGTATTGCCAATCTTGGGGCAGGCGATAGGTGCGGTAGTCGGTGCCGGGAATAACATCCCCCACAGCGTTGAGGGTGAGGGTGGGCGGGGCTTGTAGGGTGTTGGCGTTGAGGGCTGTGAGGCGGCTGGGGTCGAAGATCGGGGTGAGTTGGGGCGGGGCGGGGTTGGCCTCTGCGGCGACGGATTCCGCTGACCGTTCGGCCTCCGGTTCGCCAATGCCATCGATATAAATGCCGGGTTCTGGGGTCAAGGCTGGATCGGCCTCTGAGGTACTGGCCTGGGAGTCGGTATCTGGGCCTGGGCTATCTGTAAATGGGCTTTCTGGGGATGGACTATCTGTAAATGGCCTGCCTGGGGCTGGGCTGTCGGACGAGAAGTCGTCGGGTGGCACGGAACCTGGGGTTTCTTCCTGGGCGCTAACCTCGGAGGACAGGGGTGCAAGGGAATCGGGCTGACCATAGCGCCACTGGGCCACCGCTGCCCCTAGGCCCAAACCTAAGCCAGCCAAGGCTGCAAAGGCTAAGCCACTCTTAATGCGTTTGGATCGAGCCAGGGACTGAACCAAGGCCGTGGCTCGATCCCCTAGGGAAGGGGATGGGGGCGGCGCGACGAGGGCCGCTTCGGCAGGGATGGGGTCGGGTTTGGGCGCAGGCTTTGGGCGCTGAAGAAACTCCGGCAGTTGGGGAGATCGCCGCTCGGTGGGGGCACCTTCCTCAGGGGTAGACGGTGATGCTGGGGTAGCCGTCCAGTCCCCGGCGGGCAGGTAGAAGGGTTGTCGCCAGCGATCCACCTGGGGCCGATCCGTGCCGTCGATCACCTCCAACCGATCCAGCCCGTGAAGAGCCAAATCGGCCACTACGTCATACACCGCCGAGGCATAGGCCGCTGGGGTGTCGCCCCCGGCTACGGTGAGAAATACGTAGAGCGTCGCGCCCCGACGAGCTACCTCAAACCGCAGACGGGGATCCCCAAAGGACTGAGCCAGCCATGTTTCGATGGCGCGAACGTCCCCCGCTTGGGCTTGGGCTTTGAGGGGCTGGGAATCGGCTGGAAGACTAGGGTTGGGCACGGGGGCAGGACAAGGCAGCTACGCCCAAATCATATCGACTGATTTTGGGTTGGGAACAAGATTTTTCAGGCACTTTAGCCGAAGTAACCATCCTGGTTTCAAGCGCTACAAAACGCCATAATTTAGAGATAACCCCTGGAAAAACCGTAGCAGGAACCCCAGGCCGCAGACCCCCTCCATTTCACCCATCTCCGTCCCCTCTCGCATTCCCCCTATGACCGCTGAACCGAATTTTGTCTTAGATCTCACGCTGGCCCTGGGCACCTCGGCCATGGGGGGCTACATTGCCCATCGCCTCAAGCAACCCGCCCTCCTGGGCTACCTGTTAACGGGGTTAATCATCGGCCCCTTTGGCTTTGGACTACAAACCGATGTGGAGCAAATCCAGGCCCTGGCCGAAGTGGGCATTGCCTTTCTGCTGTTTGCCCTGGGGGTAGAATTTTCCCTGACGGAACTCAAACGCGTCCGGGCCATTGCTCTCCAGGGGAGTGTGCTGCAAATTGGGCTAACGACGCTGCTGGTGGCCTCGGTGTCGTTGTTGTCGGGGTCGGCCCGCACGCCTTTGCAAGGGATTTTTCTAGGACTGGTGCTGTCCCTGTCCTCTACGGCGGTGGTGCTGAAAACCCTTACCGAACGGGGCGAAACCAGTACTGTCCACGGTCAAGTCATGCTGGGGCTGCTGATTGCCCAGGACTTGGCCCTAGGGTTAATGCTGGCCCTGCTGCCCGTGCTGAATCAGCCCGATGCCGTGGGGTTGGCCTTGGGACTGGCTCTGCTGAAGATTCTAGGTTTCCTGGCCGGAGCCATTGCCCTGGGGCGCTGGGTGGTGCCTCGGTTGATTCAACACATCGCCGCCACCGAAAGCAGCGAACTGTTTTTGCTGACGGTGGTGGCTCTCTGTTTGGGGGTGGCTTGGGTGACTTCCAAGCTGGGCCTCTCCATCGCCATGGGAGCCTTTGTGGCGGGGCTGATGATCTCCGAAATCGACTACGCCGACCAAGCCCTCGGCAAAATTCTGCCCCTGCGCGACACCTTCGCCTGCCTATTTTTCGCCTCCATCGGCATGTTGATTGACCCCACCCTCATTATCAACAACCTCAGCATCATCCTGGAACTGGTGGCGCTGATCATGGTGGGTAAGGCCCTGGTGATTTTGCCCATCGTCCTAGGGTTCGGCTACTCCCTCAACACTGCCGTTAAAACCAGCTTCGGGCTCAACCAAATCGGGGAATTTTCCTTCGTTCTTGCCCTCGGTGGCCTGGAAATGGGGCTGATTACCGAAAACCGCTACACCCTGCTGCTGGGCACTATCGCCATTTCCCTGATGCTCACCCCCCTCTGGATTGCCCTGGCTCCCCGTGTGGTGGATCTCCTCCACCGCCTGCCCTGGCTGAAGGATTACCTCAATCGGGCCGAGGAACCCAAGCTGCTCTCTGTGCCCTCTGACCTTAGCGATCATGTGATTGTGGCGGGCTATGGCCGAGTGGGGGAAGTGCTGGTCAACGTGCTGCTTAGCCGGGGCTATTCGGTGCTGGTGGTAGAAAACAGCGAAACCGCCGTACAACGCCTGCGCAATCGCCATGTGCCCCTGGTGCCCATTCCCTTCGTCTATGGCGATGCCGAAAGCGAACTCGTCCTCGAAAAAACCCGCCTTGACACCGCCAAAGCCCTGGCCATCACCCTGCCCGACCCCGCCACCACCCGCCTGGTACTGCAACGCGCCCTTGCCAAAGCCCCCCACCTCGACATCATCGCCCGTTCCCACACCAACGAAGAAATCGATGTGCTGACTCAACTGGGGGCGCGGGAAGTCGTGCAACCCGAATTTGAAGCCGCCCTAGAGCTAGGCTCCCACCTGCTCAATACCCTAGGCGAACCCCCCTTCGATATCCAGGCCGTCCTAGCTCGCATCCGCGACGACCGCTACCGCACTATCCGCCCCGTCGCCCAGATCGGGGAAGCCTAGCTTTCCCTAAATCACCCTGCCATGAGGATCAATGGGTGTGCCGAGAGAGTGCATTGCGATCAAGGAGATTGAGCGTATCAGGATTTGGTATCAGTTGACCAAGATGACGGTGCCGCGAATGCATCCTACAAATCATCGGTATGTGAGAATCAACCCCGGCCTGCCATGTGGATGCGGTCGCTGAGTTGGCGCACGGTTTGGGCCAGGTCTACGTCCCGTTTGATCTGGCTTTCGACCTTGGTGCAGCTATAGAGCACCGTGGTGTGATCTTTGCCGCCAAATTCTTCGCCAATTTTGGGCAGGCTAAGGTCGGTGTGCTGGCGCATTAGGTACATGCCCATCTGGCGAGCTTGGCTAATTTCCCGCCGCCGGGAGGATCCCTTGAGATCGTCGATAGATACGTTAAAGTGTTCAGCCACGGTGGTTAAGACGGCCTGGGGGGAGGCCTCCATTTGCTCCGTGGGCGGGTTGAGGACGGCGGTGAGGTGTTCCACGGTCATCGGCAGGCCGGAGATGGAGGTGTAGGCAATGGCCCGAATCAGCGCCCCCTCCAGTTCGCGGATGTTGGAGGTGTAGCTGGAGGCGATGTATTCGATAGCCTCGCGGGGCAGATTCACCTGCTCGTACTCGGCTTTTTTCTGCAAAATCGCTACCCGTGTTTCAAAGTCGGGGGGTTGGATATCGGCAATCAGCCCCATGGAAAAGCGGGAGATTAAGCGCTCTTGCAGGCGCACAATTTGGTGGGGGGGCCGATCCGCCGCCAGCACAATTTGCTTGCCTGCTTCATGGAGGGTATTGAAGGTGTGGAAAAACTCCTCCTGGGTGTATTCCTTGCCCTCAATGAACTGAATATCGTCCACCAGCAGAATATCCACATCCCGATAGTGGGAGCGGAAGTGCTGCATACTGTCTTTGCGAATGGCGGCGATCAGGTCGTTGGTGAACTGCTCGGTGGAGACGTAGGCCACCTTGGCGCGGGGGTCAATGTCTTGGCGGTAGTGGCCAATGGCCTGCATCAGGTGGGTTTTGCCTAGCCCCACCCGACCACAGAGAAACAGCGGGTTAAATTCCCGTCCGGGTGCTTCCGCCACGGCGAGGGCGGCGGCATGGGCCATGCGGTTGTTGGCCCCCACCACGAAGCGATCAAACACCGCCTTGGGGTTAAGATCGTTGTAGGCAGCTCGGTTGGGGTTCGAGGATTCTGGATCGGGGGGGCGCGGAGGGACCGTAGGCGTCAGCCAGGGGGATGCCCCACCTGATTGGCCAGCCGCGTTGCCTGCCGAGGCAGGGGCTACCTCCAGCACGGCCTCCCCCTCCTGGGCCACCACCACCTGAATATCTAAGGAACGCCCCACTACCTGCTCTACGACCTGGGCAATGCTGGGTAAGTAATGCTTTTGTACCCAGTTACGGGCAAAGGGGTTTGGCGTTGAGATCACTAAGGTACTCTCACCCAGCATCTGCGCCTGGGTGGGCTTGATCCAGGTTTCGTAGGTGGGGGGGCTAAGCTGTTGCTGAAGCTGGTTCAGCACTTGCTCCCACAGCCGATTTAGAGCCTGATCCACGGCATACCTCGTGACGGTGCGATTCCCCCACCATGGCTCCATCACCCAGGACAAAACGCCTAACGCTTAAAGACCCAGGGGCTTGAGAAAGGCGGCCCCTCAGGACGGGCCAAGGTGGGGAAATTTCTGGATCTCTAGCGTACTAGATATATGCCAGTAAAGGGGTTACGGATCTACATATGGTGGTCATCCCCTCAAAAATCTATCCTTGACCGTCTAGCCTCTGCCTGGAGCGACAGGGCATAGAATTGCGTCCATTGCACCCAAAAATCCGCCGCACTCCAGGGCTGTACCATTTCTGTGG
>CAZWNR010000063.1:0-12304 GCA_964635665.1 uncultured bacterium
TTAAGGGCTGAAAATCCTCGTGTCGGCGGTTCAAGCCCGCCTCCTGGCATCATTTTAGCCCCTGCCCTCGGAAAATATATGTCCGTAGGGTGGTGGGGTTCCGTAACTTTTAACACTAGAACTCTGGCACCGTGATCGAGCGGGTGCGGTCGAGGTAGTGCTTATAGAGCACGGCGGTACTCACTCGGCATAGGTAATCCTTGTAGGGTGCCTTCGCGGCTCTAACTCTTATCTGACCACACCCTGACCGCCTTAATGAGCCGCAATGCACCACTAGAGAATCGGGGATAGCCAATCAGGATTTGGTATCAATCATTGGTGGTGGCGTGCTCTGGGGGGTGAGGTCTGGGATTAGCCCCCTAGGAGATTTGCGAGGAGAGCAGCCAGGGCAGCGCGATGGCTGAGGAGAATTGCGCCCAGAACGAAGGTGCCCACCCCTGCGAATAAAATCCCCATGCCGCGTTCTAGGAAGTGGGGCGATAGGCGACTGGCGACGATGGATCCAAACTGTGCGCCAATGAGCACACCGGGCACGGTAAACATCACCAGGCTGAGGACGGTGGAGAGGGCGTCGCCCCCGGTCTGCACAAACTGCACCCCATGGCCGATGGAGGCGGTGAGGGCGGTAATAGCGACAACAAAGACGCTAGTGGCAACGGCGACCTTGCTGGGCACCCGGCAGCGCTGGATGAGAAAGTAGCCGTTCATTTCTCCTAGCCCGGTGGAGACCATGCCCAAAAAGAGGGCTCCAAGACCCGCCAGCAGGCGTCCTTCGGTGGGGTGGGCGATGGTGTAGCAGAGGGTTTCGCCAGCGGCAGAGGTGATGCAGGTTTGGGGGAGATGGTCGGGATGGGCCTGGAGATCGGCCTGGAGGTCTGCTTCAATATCGACATCAAGCTGTGCGAAGGCTTCAGATTCGGAGGTTTGTAAAAAGCTGATGGCAATGGCCAGCAACCCCAGGCCCAAAATGCCCTTCAGCACCTCGCTGGGGATACCCTGGGCTACCCAAGTGCCCACGAGGGCTAGGGGCACCGTCACCAGCAGTAGCCGCTGGCCGAGGCTGTAGTCGATCAAGCCCTTCCGTACGTAGGCATACAGCCCGCTGGAAAAGCCAAAGGTTTCGGTGATTAGCCCCGTGCCCACCGCCACCTCCGTGGGCAACCCCAGCCCCAGGATGAACAGCGGCGTGAAGAAGGTGGCCCCTTCCACCCCCGATGCCATGGCAATGGTGGCAATCCCAATGGCGATGGGAAAGGTAAACCAATAGTCAAAACTAATCGAGAGTTCCATAGAAAATGGGATCGGCAACGGACACAGTGCTAGCCCCTACCGTAGCACCCAGCGAAATGTCGGCTAGGGGTGGGCAGGCGGGAATCTTGAAGGAGAGCCATCGGACTCTTTTGCACCCTTCCGTTTCAGACAAATGCCTATGCAGATGCACGACGCCGACCAGGTTCTCTATACTCCCACAGACCTCGTGGCCTTCCTGGGGTGCCGCCATGCCACCTATTTAGAGGTAAAGCACCTCCAGCAAGCCTTGAACCTGGCTAAGGCAGAGCCCGACGCCACATCGCAACTGTTGGCCCAGAAAGGGATCGCCCACGAAGAAACCTATCTTCAGGCGCTGAAGGAGCAGGGCAAAACCGTCGTGGCGATCCCGAAGCAGGGGCTCTCCCTTCAGGGGCGGGCTGATTTAACTTCCCAGGCCCTCCAGGCGGGGGTTGATGCCGTCTATCAGGGGGTTTTATATCAAGCTCCCTGGCGGGGCGACGCTGATTTTCTGATTAAATGCAATACCGCCTCTGCCCTAGGCCCCTGCAGCTACGAGGTGCTGGATACCAAGCTTGCCAAAACGGCGGAACCTAAGCACATGCTGCAAATCAGCCTATATTCAGACCTATTGTCTACGGTACAGGGGCATCCTGCCGAGACTATGCACCTGGTGTTGGGGGATGGACAGCGCCACAGTTTCCGGGTGGCTGACTACGAAGCCTACTACCGCCATGCCAAGCAACGCTTTGAAGCCTTTGTCCAAAACCTGCCCGAGTCCTCGGCGGCAGAACCCTGTCAGCACTGCGGCTACTGCCCCTGGAAGGATCACTGCACCCACCAGTGGCACCAAGACAACCACCTGAGCCTAGTCGCTAATATCCAGCGATCTCACATCGACACACTGCGGCAGGCGGGCATCCATGGCGTTGCGGCCCTGGCAGCGGTACCCCAAGGAACCCAGGTTCCGGGGCTGAACCGGGAGGTCTTGGAGCGGCTACGGTCGCAGGCCGCCCTGCAAACCCACAAAGCCCAAACCGGGGAAGATCGCTACGAAATCCTTCCCTTCCCCCCCGGCAAAGGGTTTGAACGCCTGCCTCACCCCAATTCAGGCGATCTTTTCTTTGATATGGAAGGAGATCCCCTCTATCCTGGTGGGTTGGAATACCTGTTCGGGGTCTATTTTCAGCAGGCCGAGGAACGGGTGTTTCGTCCCTTCTGGGCCCATAACCATGCCGAGGAAAAGGAAACCTTCAGGGACTTTATGGCCTTTCTGGGGGAACACCTCAGCCAATATCCAGAGGCCCATATCTACCACTACAACCACTACGAAACAACTGCTCTAAAGCGCTTAGCCTGTCGCTACGCCATCGGCGAAGAACAGCTTGATAATTTGCTACGTCAGCAAAAGTTTGTTGACCTTTATGTGGTCGTTCGGGAGAGTATTCGCACCTCAGAACCGGGTTATTCCATCAAAAATTTAGAAACCTTTTACATGCAGAAACGAGACAACGCCGTCACCAATGCCGCCGATAGCATCATTGTCTACAACGAATGGCGAATCACGGGCGACGCGGATCAACTCCAGGCCATTGCCGACTATAACAAGGTGGACTGTATCTCGACGCAATTGCTGCGCGACTGGTTAATCACCCTCAAGCCAGCAGATTCTCCTTGGTTTTCTAGGGAGATATCCGAGGCCGAAACCGACGATTCCCTGCGTAAGGATTGGGAAATTGAATACGAAGCCTATCAAGCGCGTCTTTTAGCAGAAAGTACGGTTGAAACAACAGAACTGCACGAACGCTTATCCTATTTGCTAGAGTTCCATAACCGAGAAGCTAAGCCCCAGTGGTGGGCAATGTTTGATCGAACCCGTAAGCTAGACGATGAATTAATTGAGGACGCTGAATGTTTAGCGGGGTTATGGCTAGAGGGTGAACCTTACCCAGAAAAACGGTCATTGGTGTACACCTATCGCTTTCCTCCCCAAGAATCCAAGCTGAAAGTGGGTAGCGAAGTGCTAGATGCCATCACCTTAGAAAAAGTGGGGAGTATTGCCTCCATTGACGACGAGAAAAACCTGATTCACATCAAACGTGGAAAGACTAAACCTCCCTTGCCCAAAGGATTACATTTAGGCCCACCGGGGCCGATTAGTGCCAAGCCCATTCGATCCGCCATCTATCGTTTCGCAAACGGCTTTTTAGACTCCCCCAATGCACACCAATGTATTCGAGATCTGCTCAGCCGTGCACGCCCTAGAATCCTAGGTAAGCCCCCGGAAGAACCAATCATCACCTCCACTGATATTCTGCAAGAGGCGCTGGAAGCCGTCGCCCATCTTGATCACAGTTACCTATTTATTCAAGGCCCGCCCGGTGCCGGAAAAACCTACACAAGCAGCCACATCATTGCGGAACTCCTGCGTCGAGGTGCGAGGGTTGGGGTGGCGTCCAATTCCCACAAGGCTATTCATAATTTACTCGACGGCATCGAAGCAGCAGCGGCAGAACGAAACATCACCTTTCAGGGGATCAAAAAATCAAGTGACGGCAATCTAGAAAGTATCTATGAGAGTAAGCATGGATATATTCAAAACGAGGGAAAGGTCGATGGGATTTCCCTTGATGTCGATCTCTTTGCTGGAACGGCCTGGTTTTTTGCCCATGAGAGACTTGCTAACCACCTAGACTATCTCTTTATTGATGAAGCGGGCCAGGTGGCCTTGGCAAACGTGGTGGCCATGGGAACCTCCACCCGGAATCTTGTCTTGGTGGGCGATCAAATGCAGTTGGGTCAACCGATTCAGGGAACCCATCCCGGTGATGCGGGGCTATCTGTGCTGGAGTTTCTCCTAGGCAATCAGGCGACGATTCCACCGGATCGAGGAATTTTTCTAGATAACACCCGGCGACTAGATCCCAGTATTTGCCAGTTTATTTCAGAGGCCTTTTACGATGGTCGTCTTTCGGCCCATACCGTTACTCAGCAGCGGCGACTCTTGCTAGACAAGGTCAATTTGCCTAGTCAAGGTATTCTCTATTACCCTGTCGATCATGATGGCTGCTCCCAAAAAAGTGTAGAAGAAGGGGACATCATTCAGGCCCATTATCAGGCCCTATTAGGGCAGCGCTATCGGGATGTAGACGGCACGGTTCGGCCCATTACGGAAGCCGATATTTTGGTGGTGGCCCCCTACAATGTGCAGGTCAATTATCTGCGTTCACGGTTGCCCCATCCGGCCAGAGTTGGCACGGTGGATAAATTTCAAGGCCAGGAAGCTCCCGTCGTGCTGATTTCAATGGTGACCTCGGGTGCAGAATACCTACCCCGTAACATTGAGTTTCTCTACAGCCCCAATCGTTTGAATGTGGCCCTGTCGCGGGCTCAGTGTTTGGCCATTGTGGTGTTTAACCCAAAGCTGCTTGAAATTCCATGCACAACTCTGGATCAGATGAAGCTAGCCAATACCTTCTGTCGGCTGCGGGAGTATGCCGGGGCCTCTGCGTTGCGTCCATAAATACCGCTGTGCGTCCACAAAGCAGGACACCCACAGCGGGGGGTTGGCAATCTACACCGATTTAGGTCGGAATCGACTACCCTGATCGGTAGGCTCGCCTTGTACACTAAAACTGCTGCGTTAGGACTGCTGTGCTAAAACGGATTTCTCTGATCGCTGCCCTTGCCCTGAGTAGTATTGCGACTACCCCCAAACTGGCGCAGGCCCAGGCATTGACCCCCTACATTTTGCCCCTAGACTACGAGCTGATGACCGAGCAGGGGCGCTACCTTGCCAGCGAGGCTCAGCAACTGGCGGAATATCGGCAGTTTGATCGGGCGCTAACCCTGGCCCAACTGGCAGCTCAGCTTGCGCCCAATGATGCCCAGGTGTTGGCCTTGCTGGGGGGGCTATACCTTCAGGCTGGGGAAACCGATCAGGCGTTAACGCTGCTGATGCGGGCCAATTCCCTCTCGCCAGAGGAACCGCGCATTTTGTTTGCCCTGGGGTCGGCCTACCTGCAAGAGCAGGACTATCTCCAGGCCACCACCTACCTAGAGCGAGGGCTGCGCCGCGAACCCGATAACGCTAATGCCCTGTTTGACCTAGGCAACGCCTACCTGCTGCTCCAGCGGTACGACGATGCCATTGCCCGATATCGAGCCTCGGTGCAGTCCCAAGCAGATTTTTGGCCCTCGGTGAACAACATTGGCTTGGTGCTGTATGAGCAGGGGCAGTCTGAACAGGCGGTGGCCAAGTGGGAGGAAGCCCTAGCCCTGGCAGGGGGCGAAGAACCCGAGCCGAAGCTCGCCATTGCTGCCGTTCGCTATGCCCAAGGCAACTGTCGAGCCGTAGCCAATGCGGGAAGCGACCCATGTCAGCAGGCGCTATCGATGGGGATGGCTGCCCTAGAGCAGGATAGCCGCTATGCCGATGAGGAATTTCTGCGCCAAAACCTATGGGGCAATCGGCTGCTGGAAACCACTCAGCAGTTTTTCGATGTGCCTGCGGTGCGGAGCCTAATTGCGGAACTCTAGATTGAGGAACTCTGGGCTCCCCACGATTCCTAGGATGGCCCATCCCGCAACTGTCTATCCCTCAACGGCCTCTCACTTCAGAACGGTCTCTCACCTCAGACGGAATCTGCCTTAAGCCTGGATCCGGGTATGGGGCGGCAACCTTTAGGAAGGATGGGGCGTCAAGGGAAGGCAGACCGGAATGGGTTGCGCCGGATTTAGCCAGCGGTGGTAAGGTTAAAAATGTCTTGCTTCGCTGGGTAATTTTACCTGGCTAGCCCCGGTTTCGGCAGTTGTTTACCCCCGCTCTGGCTATGACGCAGCCCCATCAGCGCCCGATTTCTGGGCTTCTGTGGAATCGGTTTTTGACCCTGTTTAAATTCAGCTTGGGGCTGTCGTTGTGGTGGCTGGTGGCGTTACCCGTGCAGGCGGCAGTGGAAATGCGGGTGGCCGTTACTGAAGGTCAGAACCAGGTGACGGTGGGCAGTTCTACCCCTGCCGTTGTCAAAACCATGGCGGGGCAGAGTGTGGGGCAAATTCCCCAGGGACGCGCCGTAGTGGCCACCACCGAGGGCGGTGCCCTGAAGCTAGCCGACTGGCGCGACCAAGCCTTTTGGGTAGAGCCCACCAGCGACGGCTACATTTTTATCGAAGATACCTGGTATCGAGGGCGGGTGTTGGTGATGCCCAGCGGCGGCAAGGTAACCGCTGTCAATTGGGTGGACCTAGAAGCATATCTCTACAGTGTGCTGGGGGCCGAAATGCCCGCCAGTTGGCCCCAGGAAGCCCTCAAAGCCCAGGCGGTGGCGGCCCGTTCCTACGCCCTCAACCGCCGGGATCGCAGCCTAGCAGAACCCTTTGATGTGGGCAGCACCACCGCTCACCAGGTCTACAAGGGCTTGGCTAGCGAAGCGCCCTCCACCGTGGCTGCCGTCAATGCCACCCGTGGGCAGGTGCTCACCTACAGCGGGCAGGTGATTGAGGCGGTGTTCCACTCGTCCTCTGGCGGCCACACCGAAAATGTGGAGGACATCTGGCAGCAGCCCCTTCCCTACCTGCGCAGCGTGCCCGACTTTGACCAAGATGCCCCAGTATTTCGCTGGTCGGAAACCTTTACCGCTAGCCAGTTTCAGCAGCGGGTAACGGGTATTGGTCGGCTCCAAGCCGTGGCCACCGAGCGGCTGACGCCCCAAGGGCGAGTGGTGTCTATCCGCCTCCAGGGCACCCAGGGCACCCGCACCCTCACCGGGGCCCAACTGCGCCAGGCCCTTGGGCTCCGCAGCACCCTGTTTTCCGTCACGATCCAGGGCGACACCATTCGCATCAATGGGCGCGGCTTTGGCCATGGTCTCGGCATGAGTCAGTGGGGCGCGCGCGGACTGGCCCTCCAGGGCTATGCCTATCCACAAATTTTGGCCCATTACTACCAGGGCACCGTTCTATCCCTCATTCAGGTAGCCCAGGGGCTATAACCGCCATTTCCACCACCCGCTTCATGGGGGGCGTTCGTTCCATGCAAAGCCCCTCTCCCAAGTTGGGAGAGGGGCTGCGGGGATAGCTGATTTCCCGTAGGGTGGGCAACATTACGCTGAAGAATAGGTTGCCCAGCGCATTTGGGATTGCGTCACCTGGGCCATAGCCCTTGATTGGCCTAGTCGCGGTTGATGGCGATCAGCAGGCGCAGGATGAAAATGAACAGGTTGATGTAAGTGAGGTACATCGACAGGGCTGCCGAGAGGTACTGCTCATCTTTGTAGGTGCGGGGCAGGATGAAGAAATCCACCACGGAAGCGCCCACAAACACCAACACCCCAAAGGCGGAGATGGCGATATCCAAAAACTGGGGTACGCCGCCGCCGAAGAGGGCAAAGATGAACTGACCCACCACAGCAATCAGAATGGCCACCACGCCCATGCCGATGGTGCGGGTAAGGGCAAAGCCGTCTTCTTCGGAAAGGTTAGAGCCAATTTGCCGAGCGGCGATGAACACCACCCCACAGGCCAACGCGGCGGAACCAATGCCCATGATGCCCACGCCAGCGGTGCCCAGGGCCAGAGCCAGCAGGCCGCTGAGGGTGTAGCCCGTCAACAGGCTATAGGTGGCCAGTAGGGGCAGGGCGGTGCTGTTTTTTTCTTGGTTGGCAATGCTGCTGGCCACGAAGAACAGCACAATCTGGGCCACAAAGGCGACCCAGAAGGTGGGCATGAAGATGGCGGGGTTGCTGGCCATCACACTGAGGCCCCCAAAGGAACCTAGGGCCGTCAGAACCAGGCCCCCGCCAACAAAGGGCAGGGCGTTTTTGATGACGTTGGGGCCAACCAGGGATTGGCCTTTCGCCTTTTGAATGGCTTCACGGAAATTGCTGGTATTACTCAAAGCCGTATCCTCATACGTCACGATAGTTAGTTAACTGTGCCCAAGATCACGCGGAGTATCAGACTGAAACCAGCCACCGCTGCCGTTCTGACCTTGGACGATGAAAGATGGTTCAAGATTTCGAGAATGCCTCGATGAGGGGCACCTCTCGGCTCGCACCAGAGTCATATTGGGTATGGCTACTTAGATTCTAGTCAACTTTGTCAGGAAAGGCGGCTAGCCCTAGATGGGGTAATCCCCCATGGTTTTTGTGGTTTGCCATTGAGGAGAATCGCCATGGACTATCACCTAAGTCTGCCCAGCTGGGGTCTAGTGGCTAGCTTGGGATTGCTGCCCCTGCCATCAACCCAGCCCAGCCAGCCACCCCAGCCCATGCACCCCCTGGCCAACCGGGTCATTATTATTCACCGTCCGGCCCCCTGGCCCCATCCTTGGCCCTATCCCCATCCGGTTCCCGGCCCCACAGAACAACGGGTGCGGGTGGAGTTCGAGGCCCTGGGTACCGACTGGGGGGCTGTGTATCTAGATGGTCGGCTGATTTACCGGCCCCACAACTTCAACCGTCAGCACACGATGCACCTGCGGCCTGGGGGCTATCGGCTAGAGGTGACTGGGGTGGTGCAGTCCGACCTTTGGGCCAGCGGCTATTTGGATATTGGCCGGGATAACTCCAATATTGTGGTTGTCCGGTTCTCCAAGACGGGCGGGGTGTCGGTGTCGGGCAGTCCCCATGTTTGGATTCCCGATTAACGCCTTGGGTTTTCCGAACTGACTGACACAACGCTGAAAAGCCTTGTTTTTTTGGTAGGTTGGGTGGCGCGACAGCAGACCCCAACAAGTCCGAAATCCTCGGCGAGTGTTGGGTTCCGCTTCGCTGCACCCAACCTATTGGTGCGTCAGGCCATCAGGTTTCTAACCCACGAAAAAACCCGCCAACCAAGGCCAGCGGGGAAACGAGAATGCAGAAACTATGATGATGTGCAGCGGGAACAGCCCTAGTAGGCCAGACCCATGCTGCGGGTGGTTTCGGCACCCAGGTAAACCCGGATGCTGAGGAAGTCGGTGGGGCAAGCGGTTTCGCAACGCTTACAGCCCACGCAGTCTTCAGTCCGGGGGGAGGAGGCGATTTGGCCAGCCTTACAGCCATCCCAGGGAACCATCTCCAGGACGTCTAGGGGGCAGGCACGCACGCACTGGGTGCAGCCGATACAGGTATCGTAGATTTTGACGGAATGGGACATTGAATTTAAAACTCCAATGTTGGGTCACGACTACTGACTTTGACAGCCCTAAGGAGCCCCTTAAAAAGCGGTCAAAAGGGTCTATACAGTAAGGGTTTCCTAATCATGAACCAGTCTATAGCGAGAGATTTCAGCTCTTATCATTCGCCCTAGCAAACCTTAATGGATCGTAATAAAGCCCCCATAGACCACTCTCTATCCATCGCCCCAAACCCCCGAATCACCGTTTTCCTCGGATCCCTGCGTCCTTTTTAATTAGTTTCTTAATAAAGTAATGTAAACCTATCCTTACCCCTGTACGGGCGCACGGTGGTGCGCCCTACTCCCATCACCCATCACCCATCACCCCCATGCCCACCCCCCTCTCCGACCAAATCCAATCCTTCTACGACGCTTCCTCTGGCCTGTGGGAGCAGATCTGGGGCGAGCACATGCACCACGGCTACTATGGCCCCACGGGCACGGTACGCAAGGATCGGCGGCAGGCCCAGATTGACCTGATCGACGAATGTTTGCGCTGGGCCAACGTGACCCAAGCCACGGATATTCTGGACTGCGGCTGCGGCATTGGCGGCAGTGCCCTGGAGTTGGCGACGCGGTTCAACGCCAGGGTGACGGGGATCACCCTCAGCCCCGTGCAGGCCAAGCGAGCCACGGAACGGGCCGAGGCGGCGGGGTTGGCCACAGACAGCGCCCCCTGCGCCCAGTTTCAGGTGGCCAATGCCCTACAAACGCCCTTTGCCGACGGGAGTTTTGACTTCCTTTGGTCAATGGAAAGCGGCGAACACATGCCCAACAAGGCGGGCTTTTTGCAGGAGTGCCATCGCCTGCTGAAGCCGGGGGGCAAGCTGCTGATGGTGACCTGGTGCCATCGACCCACGGATTCCTTGGCGGGGCCGCTGACCGCCGCCGAACGAGGCCAACTGGACTGGATCTACCAAGTCTATGGGTTACCCTACGTGCTGTCGCTGCCGGAGTATCAAACCATCGCCGAAAATGCGGGCTTCCAGCAGGTGCAAACCGCCGACTGGTCTCAGGCAGTGGCCCCCTTTTGGGATGAGGTGATCGCCTCGGCCTTCAGTTGGGACGCAGTGACAGGACTGCTTCAGGCGGGGCCACAGACCATCCAAGGTGCCTTGGCTCTCTGGCCCATGCGGCAGGGGCTCTACGGTGGGTTGATTCGCTATGGGCTGTTGCAGGCGATCCGGTAGGGCGATAGATTTCCGCCGAGGAACTCGGTTTCTGGCCCAAAAGCTCGTCATGGCGTTGGTAGACCGCAGAGGGAGCCGGGTTCGAGGAAACTGGCTTCGAGGGCCAAGGCGATGTTACGCAGTAGCCACAGGTTCATCCACCATGGGCACGAAGCGCACGGGGATGGTGTATTCCGTAGAAAGGCCCGTGAGGTGGCGGGTAATCACCAGCAGGGTTTGGCTAGAGTGACCCACCGGGACGACGAGCTTCCCCCCCATGGCTAGTTGATCCACCAGGGCACTGGGGATGCGGGGTGGAGCGGCGGTGACCACAATGGCATCGTAGGGGGCATGGTCGGCCCAGCCTTCGTAGCCATTGCCCCGTTTGAGGTGAACGTTTTGATAGCCAAGCTGGCTCAGGGTTTGCTCGGCCCGCTGGGCGAGGGCGGTCAGAATTTCAATGGAATAGACCTCCTGGGCCAGTTCAGCCAAAATCGCCGTTTGGTAGCCCGACCCAGTACCAACTTCGAGTACCCGTCCGTTGGCGGGAATGGAAGCCGCATCGGTCATGAACGCGACGATGTAGGGCTGGGAAATAGTTTGTCCTTGCCCCAGGGGCAGGGGTTCATCGGCGTAGGAGCGGTTCGCGTAGTCGGCGGGCACAAAGCGATGGCGGGGTACCGTCAGCAGGGCATTGACAACCCTAGGGTCGGTAATGCCACGTCCTACAATCTGCTGATGCACCATCTGCTGGCGCTGTTCGGCGTACTGTCGTCCGAGAGGGCCGTGGCCAAGAGAAAAGATCATGATCGGCCTCGTGGTGGGATAGGTGGCGGGAGGGGTAGATGTGGCGGCGTTGACATAGACCATAGCGACCTCTGAGCCCAGGCGCACCAATGAAGAGAGGGTGGGCAACCCTGGGCCTACTTTGATCTTAGCGCTTGCCACTGGGGGGGATTCCCCCATTCACCCCGGTAAGATTACCCCGATGCGTGCGGTAATTGTCTTGGCGATGGAACTTTTGCAGGTGAACCGTTCCCAGTATCGAAAAGCTGGGTTATCCCGTTGACCTCACCAACGCTGTTCGCGCATCGCGCACTCCCCAGGATGTGGGGTTAGCCCTCGATTTCCCCCTCAACCCTCATACGAACTTGGGTTTTCAGTTGTCCGGTCACCACGCGAGTGGTCGCCAGGGTGCTGCCGCTAACCGGGGCTGTGTAGGGCGGAAAGGGGCTAGCTGCGATGGCTACATGGCGATCCGCCACCGCCAAACCGTGGGTAGGATCAAACCCTCGCCAGCCACCACCAGGAATATAGACCTCAGCCCAGGCGTGCAGATCCCGATGGGGATTGGCCTCATCCCCAGCCTCATAGCCGCTGACGAACCGCGCCGCTAGCCCCACCGACCGACAAACCTCCATAAACAGCACCGTAAAATCGCGGCAACTGCCCAGGCGCTTTTCCCAGGTTACCCCCGGAGGCCAGGGATCCCCACTGGTGCGGGTGGTGTAATCGCAGGTTTCATAGATGCGCTGGGTAAGGGTGGTTAGGAAAAAACTGACGTTCCCACCGACCTCGTGGCTAAGATCCGCCGCCAACTGCGCCGCCCTTGGAGAAATGGCGGGATAGAGCATGGGCTGGAGGTAGGGCTGGAGAATCGCCGCGACGCTGCTGGGGTAGTCGATGGGTAGGGTGGTGGCCCAGGGTTC